>CAMDRK010000028.1 GCA_945906715.1 Nitrospira lenta | reverse complement strand
ACCATGACGACGGTGACGAAGGGGAAGGCGATTCGACCGTAATAGTCTGTCTTAAGCCGTGAGGCTTGTGCGCCTTCCTGGTGCCTTCGTCTGGAATAGGCCCGGATGTCATGAAACGTCATCAGCTCGGAGTCGCCGGCGAGCCATGTGGTGAAGTCATCGGGAATAAGGGTGAGCCCGCTGGGTTGGTGGTCGAATACGGCGGTCGAAACGGTTCCATCAGGGGAAAATTGCCGTTGCAGCCCCTGGAATAGCGTCCAAGTAGAGTCGCCATAGCGGGCTTCGGCTGCTTCCGTCATACCGGTTAGTTGGAAATCGCGATCGAATTGAAAGAGCCGCACGCCACTTAGGAGTTCTCCGCCAACGGAGACGCTCGTGACATGCATGAGACTGTCGGTTCCCACTCTCGTCCAGGGTTGACTGAGCCTCACGGCGGCGGCAGGCGGTTTTTTCTCGATGCGGGTGGTCCTAATCTCTTCGGACTTGTTTGCGGCCCAGGGGATGACGGTCGAACTGAAGAGCAAGAGCACGAGAGAAATCCCTGTGGCAAAGACAATAAACGGGGCTGTGACCCAGAGTAAGCTGACACCGCAGCTGCGCATGGCGGTGATTTCATGGCCGCGGGAGAGCAATCCAAACGTCAGTAATGTTGCCATCAGGATGGCCAGCGGCGCGATTTGGAAGGAAATCGCGGGAACTTTGAGGATGAAGTAGGTCAGGACATCCAGCCAGTTTGCGTCGTAGCGCAAGAAGCGGCGAACTTTCTCAAAGAAGTCGATGACGAGATACACCGTCATCAGCCCGCTAAAACACATCGTGAAGATTTTTGCGTACTCGCGAAAGAGATAGCGAAAGAGAATGGTCATGGGACTACCGGCGGCTCATGATGTAAAACCACACGATTGTGGCAAGGGCAAACAGGCCGTTCGGGAGCCAGGCTCCGGCAAAAGGAGGCAGGCTTGCCGTCGTGACCAGGAATTCACACCCGACGTTCAGCATGTAGTAGACGATGATGACGAACACGCCGACCGCAAATCCGCCGACTCGGCCGGATCGTTTCGAGGCGATGCCGACGGGGACGCCTAAGAGACAGAGCACGAGCGAGGCGGTGGGAAAGGCCAGATCTTTGTAATACTCCATCAATCGCCGGAGCGCCGATGGATCTCGCCATTGAGATTGCGTGAGCTGCGCGATAATGGTGTCGTACGATGGACGTTCCTCGGAGGCTGCGTAGCCGCTTTGGTTGAGCGAGAGCTTGAGATCGTAACTGGCGAAGGAGACGTGCTCATATTGATCGGTCTGAGTTGGCTTGCTATGAATGACCCCCTGTTGCAGGCGTAAGGCGACTTGATCGGTCGCGGGATCCATCATCACCTCGAACTTCTGGGCCACGATGATGCGGGGATCGTCTGTATTCCGCTCGTCGGAGACAAAGATACCGGTCGAGGCCTGTCCGGGACTCCCGTCCGGCACGTAGATCATCATCTTAGGGATGGGCTCGTTGAAGGTTCCCCGCTCCAGCGCTAGTACCAGCTGATCCCGCAGAAGATTCAGCGCCACTTTCTTGAGGTTGACGGAGCTCCAGGGCTGGCCCCACTGGGCCAACCACAGGGTCAACCCGAACACGAGCAAGGCAAAGAGCAGCACAGGGCGAGCCAGACGCATGAGGCTCAGGCCCGCAGTCTGCATCGCCACCAATTCTTTATCGAAAGACAACCGTCCGAAGGCGGTGATCGAGGCAATGATTCCGGCGATCGGGAGGGTCAGTACGAGAAACGACGGCATCAGATGGGCAAAGACTTCCAAGACCGCCAGGATCCCGACGCCCTTGGAGACCAGCAGTTCTACTAAGCGCAGGAGTTCGCGCGTGAGCATCACGAAACAGAGCGCCCCGAGGCTGACACTAAAGGGAGACAGGAGTTCGGTGAAGATGTAGCGATCCAGCAGCGTTCGTAGAAACATCGGAAGAATCAGGCTCCTCGCTTAGCAGTCTGCGGGAAAACTCGGTTTATACATAAAACTCTGCTGAAATCTCGCTGTATGCCTCTGGTGCCGCAATCGCTCAGGATGCTCAAAATGGCTGTCCAGCAAGGCCGCAGCGAGCGAAGAGGCGAGGCGTACCCTTACGGTACGTTGAGTCTCTGAGCGATGCGAGAACGCCGCTGGCGGACTTTTTCAGCATCCTGCGAGTATCACAATATATATAGGCGAGCGGGCCAAGGTTGTCTACCTCACTTCCATCGCATTCTTGGCTAGCCTCTGGCCAAAGAATGGCTTGACAATATTTGAAATGCCATGGTACATGCTGCTCGCGTGTAAACTGAGATGGGCTTTGTGGTCGATTTTGTCTTTCCAATGAACCCGTCGTTCCAACCTACTCTTCTTCCTGTTGTGTTTTATTCATTCCATGCGCCGCCAGCTTGGTTCCGGAACCAGCCACGTAACTAAGCGTGGCTGTTGAGGAAAGGGGGTTTCTGTGAAGACGAAAGGTACGGTCAAGTGGTTCAACGATCGCAAGGGATTTGGGTTCATTCGTCTTGAGAGCGGAGATGATGTCTTCGTACATTATTCTGCGTTGCAAGGAGAAGGATTCAAGAGCTTGAAAGAAGGAGAAAACGTCGAGTTTGAAGTCGTGCAAGGGGCAAAGGGGCCTCAGGCGTCGAATGTCTTGAAGGCGGCCGTCGCCGAATCGTAACCTTTTCAATCTCCCACATCGTGTCACAGGGAGGCCTGCCTATTTTCTCGGGCAGGCCTTTCTGTTTCTGAAGTGTGCGCGAGACCAGCAAGACGTGCGAGACCAGCGCGAAACGAAGGCTGACGAGATCTAACAGATGGTCAATGGTGAATGTCCGGAAACCATCGGGTCCAATCCGGTTCCAAGCATTGACCATTCAGCATTCAACATTCTCACCAGTGTCATAGCACTCAGCACTCTCCACACTCGTCTTCCAACTCAGAACTCAGAACTCAGAACTCAGAACTCAGAACTCAGAACTCAGAACTTCTCTTACCCCTGTTACCCCGCCCGTCTCCCGCATATATTGAGGGCTAAATGCCCCATTTCGTTGACAATACCCATCGACGCTGTTAGCGTTTCATCTGTTAGGGAGGTCTGACTTGCCGATCGACCGCAGCAGCGTTTTAAAGAATGCGCAACTCTTTGCGTCACGAGGTCAATTCGACGCCGCCATTGCAGAATGGAAGAAGCTCTCGATTGAGTCGCCGGGCGATGGGAGTATCTTCAATTCAATTGGGGAGTTACATCTCAAACGTAACGCCACGAACGATGCCGTGACGGCGTTTATACAATCGGCCAGTGCCTTCCGTGCCGAAGGGGCTACCCTCAAGGCCATCGCGACGTACAAGAAGGTTTTAAAGCTCGATCCTTTACAATATGAGGTATTCCGGCATCTGGGAGATCTCAATGTTGAACGTGGTCTGCTGAGTAGTGCAGTTCAAGATTATCTCACCCTCGGCAAACACTACATCAAAGCGGGAAAAAGCAAAGCCGCGTTGGACATTTACAAGAAAATCGTCAACCAGGACCCATTGAATCTAGACGCTCAGCAACGGGTGGCGGAATTATGCCTGCAAGAAAATTTGCAGGGCGAAGCCACGACCGTCTATTTACAGCTAGGGCGTGAGCGGTCAGCACAACAGCGCTATGCTGAGGCAAAGGATGCGTATGAAGCGGTCTTGAAAATTGATTCTGCCAATAGTGAGGCAGTCCAATTCATCGAACAATTCAAAAAGGCGGCTGGGAGTCATAGCGCTGCCCCAAAGGTGGAACCCCGTTCTGCAAAAGGCCCGTCCAAGAACGTCGAGCCACCCAGTCTGCTGTTGGAAGCCACTCGTCGCATCGAAGACAAACAATTTACCGGAGCCGAGGCGATTCTCAATCAGTTGCTGACCAAAGAGCCTGGCAATCCGGAGGTCTGTCAATTACTGGCCAAGTTGCATTTGCACCGCGGAGACCTGCAGGTGGCGCTTGGCGAATATCGCTATCTTGCAGGGGCGGCCTTACGGGCACAAGATTATGTGAAGGCAGAATCGCTGATCACCGAAGTCTTAGCGGTCGAACCGCTGTCGATTGCAATTATTGAACTTTATGGAGAGCTCTACGAAGAGAAAGGCGACGTCGGCAACGCTGTGCTTCAGTATGGGAAAGCGATCGAACTGTTGCTCCAGCATCCGGAGCCAGGCATGCCCACTCTTCACGAAGAAATATTTGAGAAGGTCAAGTCGCTTGCTCCAGACAATCCCATTGTCGCGAAACTCTCTGCGCTGATGAGGGGCGAGATCTCCGCTGAATCGCCCGCACCGACGGAGCCTCAGACTGCGGCAGGCACGGCCACTTCGGTGCCGCAAAGTGAACCAAACGGTTTATGGACTGGAACGGAACCGGACGATCCCTGGATGTTGGCCCCCAAGGTCGCCTCGCTACAAGACGATAGGAAAATCTCAGTCGCCGAACCTGAGCCTGCGTTTGCAGAACCTAAACCGATCGCGCGAAACAGTGAGTTCTCGTGGTCTGTTCCCGAGCCGGACCAGCTATGGGTGCCGGCATTGAGGGCGGCAGACCCAATCGTTCCTGCTCCACCTGTCCTCTCAACGCGCGAGCAGTTCCAGGTTTATCTGAAGGCCGGTCAGCAAGCTGAGGCGGAAGAATGGCTCAGTCGCTTGGTTACGGCGCAGCCTGATCATGCAGAGGCTCGAGAATTGTTCGGCTCTCTGCTCGAAGCCAAGGGAGATACCGCCGGCGCAGCCTTGCAATATTCCCGCGCCCTCGAATTGCTCCTGGTTCATCCAAACGATGAGCTCCCGAATCAACCGGCAAGTCTCTATGCCAAAGTCAAAGAACTGGCCCCGGCTAGCCCGTTGATTGCCAAATGGGCCGGGATGTTTTCAGCGAAACCGCGCGTATCGATCCCTGCCGTCGAGACGCCGGTTCCTATTCCACTTGTGGACGAGGTTAATCCGGAGACTCACTACATGCTGGGAGTGGCGTACAAGAACATGGGGTTGCTGGATGAAGCGAAGGAAGAATTTGGTCTTTCGATGAAGGGCCAGGACTTTTTTCTGGATTCTTGTCTCATGACTGCGATTTGTTTGAAAGAACAGGGAAAAGGTCAGTCGGCGAGCGCACAGCTCGAACTGTTGCTGAAAGATCCGAAGTGCCAAGGGACCAAGGCGCAAGCCATTCGCTATGAGCTCGGCCTACTTTACGAAGCCCAAGAACAGTGGAGTCGGGCTGCTGAAATTTACGAATCGATTCCGACCTTCCATGACGTACCGCAACGGCTCGAATTGACTCGCGCACGCAGGGCCCCAGATCAACCCACCGCTGTGTTTCGCTACGGAAATTAGCAGGGCGCTGAAAAAGCCCGTCAGTCTGTCTCGTCTGTCTAGTCTATCTGGTCTATCTCGTGTGTTTGGTTGAACGAAACTAACCAGATGGACCTGACAGACTGAATAGACCAGATAGACCAGGCTACTGAACGTGGTTCGGAGCCGGATGCCCGTCAAGCACAGCTTGAACATTCTTTAAACAGACCAGTCCCATCTGAACCCTCGCGTGCAGGGTGGCAGATCCTAGATGGGGAAGCAGCACCACCTGTTTCAGTTCGGCCAATGCTGAGTGGATGGCCGGCTCCTGCTCATAGACGTCGAGTCCCGCACCCGCGATAATTCCAATCTTGAGGCTGTTGACCACCGCTCCTTCATCGACGATTGGGCCACGAGCGGTATTGATGAGGAAGGCGGTGGGTTTCATCCATGCCAATTCACGCGCGCCGATCAGATGATGAGTGTTGGGCGTGAGCGGCACATGGATCGTTACCATATCGGATTCGCCGAGGAGATCTTTTAGCGATCGGTACGCCCACTCACAGGGGAATGAGGTGGCGGCATTAGGTTGACGTGTGTGGTAGCGCACCGGCATGCGAAACCCTACCGCGCGTTGAGCCACCGCTTGCCCGATCCGTCCCATGCCGATAATCCCCAGCGTCTTGCCTGAGACTTCCGCTCCCATGAGTTGCGTGGGGCTCCACCCAGTCCATTGACCAGATCGAACGAGGGCGTCACCTTCGACGATGCGGCGCGCCGTCGCCAAGATCAACGCCCAGGTCAGGTCTGCTGTGGCATCCGTTAAGACGTCGGGAGTATTTGTGACGATGAGACCACGCGCACGCACGGCAGCAAGATCGATATTGTTATACCCAACCGCATAGTTTGCCAAAATTTTCAGCCGAGTGGCTGCATGAATAGTTTCGGCGTCGATGAGATCGCCCAGGGTCACGATCGCGGCATCGGCTTGGCAGAGGCCCTCGCGAAGCGCCAGGGGAGTCGGTAATGCATCGAGCGGTTCCTGCACCAACTGGAACCGCTCCCGCACGACGGCCATGACGGGATCGGGGAGAAGACGTGAAAGATAAAGGGTGGGGCGTCGGTCGGTCACAGGTATCCGCTCCTATCGGCGCACATCTTAACAGTATGCTGAAAAAGGCTGCTAGTCTGTCTTGTTCATTTGGTCTGTCCGGTCTATCCGGTCTATTCGGTCTGTCGAGTTGTCTGGTTCATCTGGTTAGTTTCGTTCAAGCAAACGCACGAGACAGACCAAATAGACCAGACAAACGAGATAGACCAGATAGACCGGAGTTGCCCCGGCCTTGTACTGGCCTCACGAGTCCATCTAGAATGAGCGACCCGCTCTATTATGACTGCGCCAACTCTCATCTTGCCTGAACGTTCCCGCGCCGTTGCTTCGGACCTCCGAGCTGCCTTAGGCGTGGAGAAAGTCAAGGACGACTATTCGACGCTCACTGCCTATGCGGTGGATGCGAGCATCTATCGGATGACACCTCAGGCTGTTGTGCTTGTCGAGTCCGAGGAGGATATCGCCGCGACGGTGCGGTATGCCGTAGAACGTGGCATCCCGCTGACGCCGCGCGCCGCGGGGACGAATTTGACCGGCTCGGCGATCGGGTCAGGAATTATTCTAGACGTCTCCCGCCTGAATCGGGTGCTGGAATTGAATCGAGATGAGCGCTGGGCTCGTGTGCAACCGGGAATCGTTCTGGCCGAACTCAATAAACAACTGGCGCGTGACGGTCTGTTATTCGGCCCCGACCCTTCTAGCGGAGAGATGTGCAAGCTCGGAGGGATGTTGGCGAACAATTCGTCCGGTCCCCACACGCTGCGGTACGGCGCCGTCAAAGATAACGTGGAGGCGCTACGTGTCTGCCTGCAGTCCGGCGAGTGGCTTGATGCGAAGTCGTATGGGCTAGACGATCCGAACTGCGCCGATCTGCTGAAGGCGCACAGGCCGCTTCACGATTTACGGGCGATGCTACAAGACCATGCCGCGTTGATCGCACAGAAACGTCCGACGGTCAGCAAGAACAGTTGTGGCTACAACCTCTTCAGCCTCGTCGATGGACTTGCTCGAGGCTGCTTCGATCTTCCCAAGCTTTTTGTCGGCAGTGAGGGCACGCTCGGTCTGTTTAGCGAAGCGACGATTAGGCTGGTCGAAAAGCCCCATGCGACCCTCACGGCGCTGATTCATTTTTACCGTTTGGAAGATGTGGGAGATGCGGTGCCGCAGTTGCTGGAGTTGAGTCCGAGCGCGTTGGAAGTGATGGATGCCAACACGCTCAATTTGATCGGACGGGCGAAGCACGGCATCCCGGCAGATGCGGCTGCCACCCTGCTGGTGGAGTTAGATGCTGACGCGGCAGGGACCGATCTCCGCGCACCGGCTGAGCGCATGATCGAGATCTGTCGCCGTTATCGCCTCACGTCCGATCCCGTGATCGCGTTCGATCCTGAGCAACGAGAGCAATTGTGGAAGGCCCGCAAGGCGCTCTATCCTACCCTATATCGATTCGATCCCAAGAAGAAGCCCGTCAATTTTGTCGACGACGTGGTGGTGCCGGCTGAACGGATCAGCGAACTGATCCGGTATCTGGAAGAGTTCTTTGCCGGGCAGCATGTGCCAGTCGCGATTTTCGGGCATATCGGGAATGGGAACGCCCACGTCATTCCCTTGCTCGACGTCAACGACAAAGCCGATTTTCAAAAGATGGTGCAGGGCTATCACGAGATACACCAAACGGTCTTAGGCCGCTTCGGCGGCTCGATCTGCGGGGAGCATGGAGATGGCCGGGTGCGCGCAGAATATGTCAAGACGATGTTCGGTCCGGAACTGTACGACCTGTTTGTGCGGGTGAAGCAGAGCTTCGATCCTGCAGGGGTGCTCAATCCCGGCATCAAGATCAGCGACCGGCCCTTCACGGACCATATCGACTATGAGCGATTGTCGAAATCCTGCGCGACCTGCGCCAAGTGCAACGCCGTCTGCCCGGTCTACGACGTGTTTCAATCGGAAGACATGAGTTCGCGGGGCTGGTTCGAAATCGTCACCGATAAGAACTATAGCTATCTCAATTCGAAGCGAGTCGTAGAGGCCTGCCTCAACTGTAAGTCCTGTCGCACCGCCTGCCCGGCCGGTGTCGACGTATCCCAGCTCATCCTGGATCGGCGCGCCGAGCACCCGAATAAAACGGCTGGTATCATCTTTCGTTTCCATGCACGAACAGCAATATTCGAGCGATTCTTAAAGCTTCTCGCGAGGTATCAATCGATATGGGATCGGCCTCTGATGCGGCGTCTACTCGATCGTCTGACGAAGCCGTTCATGCGGGGTCTCGCCGAAACGGCACGGTTCTCTCCTCAGCTGGTGCTGCCGCGACTCGCGAAGCGACATCTTCGTGACCGTTATCCCGAGCTGATTCCCCAGGCTGGGCAAGTCGCCCGCTCCCCGGTAGCCTATTTCCATGGCTGCGCGGCCAACTACTTCGATGATGGGGTGGGGGATGCCGTGGTCGCCGTGCTGCGAAAACATGGTGTCGAGCCGGATCTGCCGCCGCAACGCTGTTCCGGGACGCCGATCGAAACCTATGGGCATCGCGCGCTGGCTAAAGAAGGGGCACGGGTCAATCTCCTATCAATGGCTAGGTACGACAAGGTAGTGACCGGCTGCGCCTCCTGCACCCTCATGCTGAAGGACTATCCAACTCTGTTTGCCGGTGAGCCGGAGCAGGCGGCGGCTCAGGCCTTGGCGAAACGGGTCACACATATTTCAGAGTTTGTGTCACAATCGCCGGTGAAACCGGCCATGGCCAGTCCGCAATCCGCGAAGTGCAAAGTGGCCTATCATTCCTCCTGCCATCTTCGAGCCGCCGGAGTCACGAAGGAGCCACGTGCGATTCTGCGAGGTTTGCCGGGCGTGGAGTATGTGGAGATGCCGGATGCCGATCGCTGCGCTGGTGGAGCCGGAACCTATCTCGTGAAGGATTTCGAGACGTCGCAGCGCATTGTCGAGCGTAAGCGGCGGGCAGTCGAACAAAGCGGCGCCGAAGTTGTGGCCACGAGTTGCCCTGCCTGCATGATTCAATTGAGTACAGGACTGCATGGCACAGCAGAGGTTAAGCATGTGGCCCAACTGCTTCAAGAGGCCTACGAGGCAGCAGATAGGGTGTAGGTCTTTCTGGTCTATCTGGTCTTTCTTGTCTGTCTCGTCTATTTTGTCTACTGGTTGGTGTAAACTACTTGATGCCTTTGAACCAGACAGACCGAACAGACCAGACAGACCAGACAGACGAGATAGAGCAAGCAACGAGGAAGCTATGGTGACAGTGCTGGTCTTTGGATTGACGCTTCAAAATGCGGTCGGGGAAACAGAAATCGAATGCGAGGTCTCGGAGCCGACCACGGTCAGGAAACTCATTGAGTCGAACCAGGACCGGATGGGTCCATTGCTGCAGTTTCTTTTGAACCGGGAAGTCATGATTGCGGTGAACAAAAAAGTGAGCGGTGAGGACACGGCAGTCAAAGACGGCGATATTCTGAAGCTCTCCCACCAGTCGAGGACGTCATATGATGGGACTCGCGACATTCCCACTTAGCGGCCTGCGTGACGCGCGAGACAAACGAGACTGGCGGGAGAGGCTCGATCAGTGAAATCTGGACTTGCCCGTCTCGCTCGTTCCGCCTGTCGCGCGCAGTTTAGCGCGTTCGCCGTTTGGCTTTGGCTGTTGGTGGGGCGGTGAGGGGATCGTCGGGCCAGGAATGTTTGGGATAGCGGCCTCGAAGCTCTTTTTTCACTTCGAGGTAGGCCGACTTCCAGAAGCTGGAGAGGTCTTTGGTGATTTGGACGGGCCGTCGCGCTGGTGACAGGAGATGCAGCATAACCGGAATCTTACCATCGACGAGGTGGGGCGTATTCTTGCAGCCGAACATCTCTTGCAATCGCACCGCCAGGATAGGCAAATCCGGCGTCTCGTACTCCACTCGAACATTCGACCCGCTTGGGACCGTGAGATGGGTGGGAGCCCACTGTTCGAGTCGGCGTTGTTGTTCCCAGGAGAGGAGCGCGTGCAAGGGCTGGGCGAGATCGAGCCTCGTGACTCGGTCGAGCGTCGTCAGCCCGGATAGATAGGGCGCCAGCCAGTCGTCGAGCGTTCGCAACAGCGCCTCCTCCGACAGATCGGGCCATTGTGACTCTTGTCCTTCGATCCGACGGAGGAATCCCACTCGGGCTCGCCACTGACGGAGCTCAGGATTCCAGGCCAACCTGTCGAGTCCCGTCCGACGAATGCCCTGTAACAATGCCGTTGAAATCATCGAAGCATCCGGCTTCGAGAGGCCCTGCTCAGTTAGGACGAGCGAACCCAATCGGTGCTGTCTCGTCGCACGAACCACTTGGGCGGTGTCATCCCACGATACCTCATCCACTACCTGAATCTGATCTGCATAGAGGGTCTCAAGATCGCGAAGCCGTACCGGCGTGGCCAGATCGATCCTGGCCCATTGTGTGCCCCCATCCAGGTCGGCAATGACCAGATAGTCTTCTGAGCCGAGAGGGTCAGGGTTCGCAAAGAGGGCGCCACGGCCATTGGCCATGAGATAGCGCGCGTCGTTTCCACTTTGGCGTTGGGCAATGCGATCTGGATAGGCCAGTGCGAGCAACAGACCGGCCTCATCGAGACGGTCCTGTCGATCCGAACGGGCCGACCCCGACAGTTGCCGCTGCCACAGATCGGCGGTGCGGCTGACTCGCTGGCAGGCTGCGCGGTCGACGGTGGCGCCAGCCGCATGATCGTGCTGTCCATGTAAGACATCCAAACGGAGTCTCAGATCGGCGTTGCGCCAGCCGGAGGGGCCTCTCAGAATGTCACGCTCGCTGAGCAAGGCGGCCAGTTCACAGGCCAGATTGCCGAGCTGCAACGGCACGGCTTTGAGCAGCATGTGCGCGAGACGTGGATGCAGCGGCAGCTCAGCCATCTGTCTTCCATGAGCGGTGATCTGGCCCTCGGCATTGAACGCGCCAAGGCCAATGAGCAACGCTCTTGCCTGGGCCACAGCCCCGGGCGGTGGGGGAGTGAGCCAGGACAATTCTGCTGGATTGGCTGTGCCCCAGAGGGCCAATTCGAGTAGCAGCGGCGCCAGGTCCGCGTCGAGTATCTCCGGAGGGCGACGCGGGGCCAACGATTGATGCTCCACAGAGGTCCAGAGGCGGGAACAAATGCCCGGTTCGAGCCGACCAGCCCTGCCACGACGTTGCTCGGCAGAATCCTGGGTGACGCGAATGGTCTCCAACCTTGTGAGTCCCGATCGCGGGTCGAAGCGAGGCACCCGCAGCAACCCTGCATCGATGACGACGCGCACTCCGTCGATCGTCAAACTGGTTTCGGCAATCGAGGTGGCCAGCACGATCTTTCTCGTGCCCGGTTGAGCGGGAGCGATCGCGCGGTCCTGCGCCTCTTGCGGCAGGTCGCCATGGAGCGACGCGACAAGAACATGTGGACCCAAATTCAGATCGAGGAGCTTTCGTTCGACGCGGCGGATCTCTGCCATGCCAGGTAGAAAGACCAGGAGGCTCCCTTGGTCCTGCGCAATCGAACGCCTGATCGATTGGACGACGGCGACATCCAGATGGCCTGAGAGAGATTGATCGAGATAACGGGTCTCTACGGGAAACATTTTGCCTTCGCAGATAATCACAGGCGCATGGCCCAGCAGGTCTGAAACCGGTCCACAGTCCAACGTGGCTGACATGACAAGCAGTCTGAGATCCGAACGGAAAAGCCGTTGCGATTCGAGACAGAGAGCCAGGCCCGTATCGGCCTGCAGACTCCGTTCGTGGAATTCATCGAACAGGACAATTGCGTACTCGCTGAGCGCAGGATCTTGCTGGAGCAGGCGACTGAGAATGCCTTCCGTGACCACTTCGATTTTGGTCTTGGGGCCTACCTTGGTATCGAGCCGCATGCGATAACCGACCGTTCCGCCGACCGATTCACCCAACGAGGATGCCATGCGATGGGCTGCAGCGCGTGTGGCAAGCCGCCGAGGTTCCAACATGAGCAGCTTTTTTCCGTCGAGCCAGGGGGCATCGATCAAGGCCAGCGGTACACGCGTCGTTTTCCCTGCGCCGGGCGCGGCAGTCAGTAATGCATTCCGTCCATCCGCCAGCGTACGACGCAGAGCCGGCAGCACATCTTCTATTGGGAGTGTAGACATGATAGGTTCGGTGGTCACGAGGCAGACTGTAGCAGACCAACGCACTCACGAAAAGGACAGAAACACATGGCAAGCGATCGCTGGACCAAGACGAAACCTGGCAGCGCCGGGTGGTATTGGTTCCGTGGTCTCGCACATGAAGCCGACCCCTTTATTGTACAAGTCGATGAAGTCGGTCAGTTTCAATGGCCGGACGGTGGGTTTCAAGAAGTGACGCTCGCTAAAGGGGAGTGGGCGGGGCCGATCCAACTGCCAGAAGAGTGAAAGGAAGCATAGGGCTCTTGGGAGGTTTCTCTGCTCCCGGAACGCGCACGATAAAGCTATGCTCGTTCGACGGCCGCAATAGAAACCTCCCAAGAGCCCTATGCACAGAATGTGGAGTAGTTGGATAACCCCTTAGGGGAGAGAGTACGAGCAAGCTTGGAAAGAGCATTGATAGAATGCCTTCGCCTGGGAAGAGGTCGCGACTGGCGGAACGGGGTCGTGCAGGTGAGGAGAGAGACTTTTTTCCCCGGGCTGCTATCTCTTCTCAGTAGAACTCCAGTAGTATGACAAGAACTTGCGCACAGCCCGGTTATCAATCGACCAACATGTCAGCTGAAAAAATCGAGGCATCCTATGAAACATGACAGCACACATCCACAGGCCGAAATGCCTGCAAAGGGTTTTTCACCCGGCTTCGCGGCACTGGGCCTGGAAGCGGCTCTGCTGACGACGCTCGATACGTTGGGGTACGAAGAGCCCACGCCGATCCAGCGGGAGGCGATCCCTCCGTTATTGGCGGGCCGCGATCTCTTGGGCCAAGCGGCAACCGGAACCGGCAAGACGGCAGCGTTCACGCTGCCATTGCTGCAGCGCATCGCCCATTCGGCGCGACGTTGCCCCTCCGCGCTTGTCCTGGTGCCGACGAGAGAATTGGCCATACAGGTCGGCGAAGCCGTCACGCGCTATGGCAAAGAATTGAAAATCACTGTGCTTCCGGTCTATGGAGGCCAGGCGATGGGGTTGCAGCTCCAGGCGCTCAGGCGTGGTGTCGATGTCATCGTGGCGACCCCTGGGCGGGCGCTGGATCACATCCGCCGTAAAACCTTGCAGCTCAAGACGATTCAGACGGTCGTGCTGGACGAGGCCGATGAGATGCTGGACATGGGATTTGCCGAGGATCTGGACGCCATTCTTGAGCAGACGCCCAAAGAGCGGCAGACGGCGTTGTTCTCCGCCACCATGCCCGCCAGGATCGCGGCTATTGCCAAGCGCCATCTGAAGGAGCCGGTCGAGATCAGGATTGCCAAGGAGCCGCTCAAGGCCGGCGCTGCGCCGCGTGTCCATCAAACAGCCTACATCGTGGCCCGGCAGCATAAAGAAGCGGCATTGGCTCGTATTCTGGATGTGGAAGCTCCGAAGTCGGCCCTCGTATTTTGCCGCACGCGTATCGAAGTCGATGAGATTACCGCAATGCTGACCAGTCGTGGGCACCGGGCTGAAGCGATCCATGGCGGCATGAATCAGCCTCAGCGCGATCGCGTGATGAATTCGTTTCGGGCCGGGCAGACTGAACTCCTCGTGGCCACCGATGTGGCGGCGCGGGGTTTGGATATTCCATCCGTGTCGCATGTCGTGAACTACGATTTGCCGACGTCGCCGGAAGGCTATGTCCATCGGATCGGGCGGACTGGAAGGGCCGGTCGTGAAGGGTCGGCGATCACCGTCATCGACCCGCGCGAGCAGCGGTTGCTGTGGAACATCGAGCAGCTCACAAAAGCCAAAATTGTCGTGATGCAAGTGCCGACCGTCGGCGATCTTCGCACGAAACGATTGGCAAGAACCAAGGGCGAGATTGAAGAAGTGCTCGCAGCCGGAGACCTCGACCTGTTTCGAGCCGTGGTCGCTTCCCTCGCCGATCAGGGAGATCCCCTGGAGGTGGCCGCTGCGGCCATGAAACTCGTCTTTCGCATGCAGGGTGGAGAGCGAAAGGAGCAGGATATTCCGGCAATGTCGTCCAGGCCACCGGAGCGGCCGTCGATGGCGCGGCGTCCGATGGCAGATCCTCGAGGACGGGCTGGAGGCATGATGCCGAGAGAGGGACAGGGCAGACCGTTCAACGCGCCGGGTCGCGGCGGACGAACGGCGGGGATGGCCAAGGTGTATATCGGGGCAGGCCGAGAGGCAGGAATCCGTCCGGGTGACCTTGTCGGGGCTATTGCCAACGAGGCAGGACTCAA
>CAMDRK010000027.1 GCA_945906715.1 Nitrospira lenta | reverse complement strand
GTGAAGGTCAGTTGCGGTATACACGCTGTGGCCATCGGGGTCTCCTGTTTGCTGTGCGTAGAAACGTCTGAACACCGCTCCTATAGCACAGTGTGGAGCCTCGATGGCTTTTTTTCTTGCCAAAGTCGTGAATTATTCAGGCTAAGATCAGCCCTTTTGATTGGTGTGCGAGAAAATTCCCATCGCACAGGGTCACTAACTCGGTCGTTCTCCCCCCGATATCCACGATGCCGACCCGTCCGAGTTTCAGGCTCTCATCCATCGTGGTGGCGGCGCAAAACGCCCCGACGCCTTGTGGCATGAGCGTGACCCGTGACGCGCGCAGTCCATGGCGAATGACGTCCTGGACCTGCTCATGCGCCTTGACGGCATTGAACACATGGAGGGGGAGTCCACTACAGACGTGACTGTGTGGGGGGATAAATTGCTTGAGATACTGGATCAGGGCCTTATAGCGGACCGAGGTCCACCAGCCGTCATATTCTTCCGAAAATCGAAATCCTCGGCTCACTGCGCCTTCTCCGACCACATAGTCCGCGCCATCCACGGTGACGGTATGGCCGTTATCCCCGAGTCCTAAGGAAAAGGTGTGCATATCGGCAGGGGCGACCAGGGAGGGAAGAATCATGCGTTGGTGATCGTGGCTCACGAATTTGGTGTAGCCATAGCCGACGTCCAAGCCGATGAGCATGGACGGTGGGGGTGGATTCCCGAGCGGTTTGGTGATGCGAGGTTTGTGTCTGCTTGCTTTTCTCATATCAGTCTCCTTGCGTGATAGGTGATCAGAATCACTCTGTGGCACATCTTCTATCTGGGTTATACGGGATCGCGAACAATGAGCCTATGGCGCCAGCTACGCCACCAGCCTGGCGTCAGCGTGGCGTCGCAGGAGTGATCAGGATGGGGAAGATGAGGAGAAAGTGTTGTGAGATAGGGAGGTTCGAAGTCGTGACGTCGTGCACCAGGAGCGGCAGTTCAGCGGAGAGTTGGCGGTCAGAGGGCGGATGTCTTGGTGGTGGATGGCGGCGGCCGGATACAAAACCAATAAAATCAATGGTGTCGAGTTCGACTCCTTTCCTATCGTGGATGCCTGGTGCTGCGCAGGGACGATCCGGTGTGTGGAGTTGGCTGAGGGGAGGAGGTGTCGGGGCTCGTCGAATGCTGTACGCGGATTGTACGGACATAACATCTATATATAGATGTCTATTTCCATTATGCACTCAGCCAGGTAGTGATCCCGTAGTACTCCATGAAGAGACAGAGAGAAGAAGCCGCTCAAAGACCGCTTGGTAAGGAGAAGTCATGGGGGATGAGGAACATGTCGCGAGCGTGCCAGTGGCAGCTCATGGGCGAGAGGCGTTACGACAGGCGTTTGATCACATCATTGAGCAGATCGCGTATCACCATTCAGAAGATCTGGAGCGATGTTGGAACATCATTCTCGATGTGACAGGGCGTCGACAGCAGTATGCCAAGTTGGATAGCTGGATGGAAAAACGTATTAATAAGATGCCATGGCTCAGTCCGACTCGGTTGGCAGGCGAAGCGCGATATTATTGCAAGATGCCGAGTGAGATGAAGCCATTTTTGATTGCCTTGGCTCGTCGGGTGAAAACGCGGGTCCGTATTCGGGGGTTTCGAGAACGGTTAGCGGCGGACGTGGCGCTCGGACGTGCCGATGCGCACAAGGAGGAAACAGAATGATGTCCGTCACGCATATTGCTGGGGCGTTGGCACTGACGGGATGGTGTCTGGGTCCTGACCCATTGGTGTTGGACGCGTTATCAGGGGGGGTGCCATTGTGGTGGCCGTGGTATCACGGTCCTGATTCTCGCGTGCGATTGGCGTCGTGGCGAAATGCGGGTCTCGCGGATTACTTCAGCTGCACGTGTGGTATGAGTGCGATATTGATGGTGGCCTGGCAGGAGCAATGGATAGTGAGCTGGGCTGACAGGCTCCATCAAGCGGTCAGCGAAGGAAGGCGGTGAGTATGGGTGAGCAACGGGTGACCTGTCGGCCATCTGGTGTGGTGTCGTTGCTGCAGCGGGTGGTAGATGGAGTGGCAGGGACTGCACTAGGTGCGTCACCGATTTACGTGCTTGGGATCGGGCGTAATCCGAAACCGTGGGACAATCGGTGTTATTTTGATTTGGAAGATCCTGACATCCCTACGGTGCGATTACGGGCGTGGATGGAGGGAAAGAAGACCCCAGAGTGGAATCATCTGATCGTGGTCTGTGCCTTGGTGCGCTTTAAAGTGAAAAAGCCTGGAATCTCCGTCGAACCGGAATTGGAAGTGCTCGGCATTCAAGAGACGATGGTGTCATCCACCTCGCGTGATGAGTTGCGCATGCGCTTTATGGCGGCACTACAACGTCCTAAAGCCGTGGTGGTGGATATATTTCTCAAAGAGAAACCGCACATGGTCTTACTCACGAATCAAGGGGGAGAAGCGGATCGTGATATACGGACGCAGTTGGCAGGGTATGAAGCTCTCCTGACGTTTGACGTGGTTCCGGTAAAGATGATGAATCCTGAGAGCGTGGCGCAGGCGTTTCGCGCGCTGCAAGTGAAAGTGGGGCAAGTGGATTGTATAGTGCTGGCGCGTGGCGGGGGGGAAGGTATCCAAGCGTTAGAACATGACGTCGTGTTAGCGGCGTTGAGTGAGCGTGTGATTCCGGTGATGACAGCGATCGGGCATGCCAGTGACTCGACATTAGCGGATGAACTGGCCGATCTCACGTTTCCTGTGCCCGGAGCGTTAGGGCGGTGGTTGCGCGATCAATTGGAAGCCAAAGCCCGGCGGGCTGCTGAGCAAAAACGGTTGAGCCTGGTGGATCTCGACAAGGAATATCGGACGGTCTTAGGCAAGCTCGAGATCTTAGACAAGGATCGTCTGGAGCGGACGGCGAAGCTGGCGCAGATCGAACAAGAGCGGGCGAAGGATCGAACGGCCCTCGCAGAGTCGGATGTGGCCCTCGGCGCGCTCCGTAAGGAGCGCGCCGACATCCGGTTCGATCAGAGACGTTGGAAATGGGTGGCCGTCATTGCGCTCGGAGTGATGGTGGGGTGGGTGCTGGGGCGCGTGATAGGGTGGTGGTAGCTGGCGGGCCGCGCTCGCAAGGTGAGCGCGGATCCGCCGGCACACATGGGTGCACAAGCCACTTGCCGTCCGGGTGGAGGCGGACAGAGTCCGGCGCGGGCGCAAGGTGCCCGCGCCGGATCATCCGAAGGAGCGAGTGCGTGCGAGGGCCACTCACATGCCGAGCGCCTCTCGCTCCCGCTGTCTGGCCAGGGCCTCCCCGAGCGAGACATGCGAATTGGCGTGTGCGGTGGCTTCAGCGTCGCGACGTGCCCGACGCCTGGCGATGGCGTCAACTTCTGAACATGCGAGGTGTTGTCTCACGACTGAGAACGTACGTCCGGCTTGCGTGGCCAGGGTAAACCGGCCAGATTCAGTCTTCATTGACCCCTCCGTGAAGTGAATAACCTGCAAGTCAATCCTGTGCGAGCACCGCGAGCCTTCCGATGCTCGCTCGTCTCCATGATTAATACATGCGGTCTGAGGTGCGACTGCCGAGCGCGAAGTGTTCTAGCAATTCAATCAAGAGTATGGCCTGGTAGGCCTGGCGTGCCGGATTCCATTGGCAGGTCAGGTGTGAGGGGAAGCTCGCGGTGTCCGTGCGTTCAACCACACGAAGGTCTGAGAGTTTGGCCCCAAGACGCGCCAAGGCGAGGTTCTTGGCGATCTCACAGGCCTTGGTGCTGTCTGTCAGCCCTCGTGGTGCCCACGTCGTGGTTTTAAGGACGACGAGTTCAGACACGAGTGCGTCGTGTGGAGACGAGAGGGGTTCGGCTGTGGCCTGGGTCACGAGACCGAGGCTCAGGGTGAGCAGGATCGCGAGCAGTGTGGATGCGAGTAAGCGAGTCCGCATGAGGCCCTCCATGATCAACATGAGTGCATGACGTGAGGCGGTGGTCTGATGTGGGATTGTGCTGAGGGACGGTGTCTGATGTCAGAACTGCACATGGGATCCGAGCGTCCCCTGATAGGTGTATTGCGCCATATGGGGCCGGTCCCGGTCCTGCTGTTCAGAGCCGAACCAGCGTGCTACGTGTCCGGAATTCAGTCTCACGCGGGGGCGTCGCCAGCCGCCTGACCAGTGCAGGGTTGTCGTGGCCGTCGGTGTGGTCACGGTCATCCGAGTAAAGAGGACATTGCGAGCCAGATCGACCGTCAGTGCGCCAAGTGTCATCGGAGCCTCCTGTGGTGTGAGTACGTCCACCCAGGGTCTATTGTGTCGGCGAAGCCGGCCTCCGAATCCGGTCATCGAACCGCATGTCATGACGAAGGCCCGACTCAGCCGAGACCGAGCCGGGCGATCGTGTCAGGCTCCATTACACCTGAGCGGGCTCTTCGTACGACACGTCTTCGTGGGCGTGTCCTGCAACACCATCTGCGTGGCCGGCTTCACGTTTCGGCATGAACGTGACGGTTTGGGCCACGATTTCATGCTTGCTGCGTTTCTGGTGATCGTCCGTTTCCCACCGGCGCTGCTGGAGACGGCCATCGACGATGACGCCCTGGCCTTTCAGGAGGTATTGGGCGCAGTGTTCGGCTTGCTTGCCGAATATGATGACATCCACGAAGGTCACTTCTTCTTTCAGCTCATCCCCCTGCCTGAACTTTCGTGACACAGCCAGACCTATGGTGGCCACCGGTGTCCCGTTAGGGGTGTACCGGAGTTCCGGATTCCGGGTGAGATTGCCCATAAGGATAACCTTGTTCAACATAACAAACCCTCCTTGCGTGTGAATGGTGAATGCACAGAGGTGTAGCGACACACGTGCCCGCGACGCGGGCCGTCTTGTAGGTCAGGTCGAGGACGAGGATGGGCGGATGATCTCGTGGGGGATTCCTGCGGCGACACACTGGTCAATCATGTGCTTGGTGCCGCGTGAGCTGCCATCCCAGAAGATCAAGATTCGAAAGTATTGTTCTTGGACTGTTTTTTCAAACATCTGTTGATTACGAATCATGCCGGCGCGCTTCCCATAGCGATCCCACTCGGCTGGTCGACGGAGAATGGTGGCACCGACGGAGAGCGCTGCGTGTTCCGCCCAGGTGTCCACGCCGCGCGCACAGCCATGCATTAAGCGGTCTCCTGGCGTGAGTGCGGTCCGAATGCGGTCCCTCACCAATTCTGGGGACGGAAACCCTCGACTGCCAGAGACGAGCACAAGACGAGACATACGATCTCCATGACTACGTGATGGGATGCACTCGTTAGGGTGTGCGAGCGACGCGAGCCGCATGACACCTATCCGTGCTGGGAGTCGTCCTCGTGAACGAGATCCCAGTACGGTGTCAGCGTGGGGCTTTGGGGATCGCCATCCTGTTGAGCCAGCAGCTCCCGAAAGGTGGGGCGGTGTTGCTGGAGGTGATCGAGTGCGGTGAGATGGACGCGATGCGTCTGTTTTGGCAAGGGAAGTCGTACGCCGCGCATAAGGCCTCCTGCTAGGGTGATACCAGACTGAGGAGGTGCGAGCGGAGCGAGCCGGGTTGGGTCTCTGCGCGCAGGTTTGTCAGGAGTGTGGACTAGGCAGGTGCTTGGGGCGCTTGTTCAAGAGTGCGAATTCGAGAGCGGTTTCCAGTCGTATGACGCGTTCGGTCAGATTCTCAATGCGGAGTTGCTGTTTGGCCACCGTGGCGTTGAGCTGCTCCACTTTATCTGAGAGGAGGATGGTCTTGGTGAAGGCATTGAAGACGCGTTCAGTGAGTCCCAAGGGATGACTTCTTTCTAGTCGCACGGGTGAGTCGTTCGATGCGGCGCTCAGAGGCGGCAACGAGCGATAGTGTGTGATCAATGGCACGAATGGTTTTGATGGTGGTCAGGGTAACGTGATGTGCCAGTCGTGATAGGAGGGCTAGATCCTCCTGTGGATCAAACCGTTCACCGCCTTGCCGAAGCAGTTCTCCCATCGTGAGTTTGGACGCTTTGGCTTTGCGAGCGAGGCGTGTTTTTTGGGCCTGACTCATGAGCACAGGGACTTGGACTGTTGCTGCCGCCATAACGCCTCCTTTTTATGCACCTATATAGCCCCTATATAGCATGTGTGCGACGGGTTGTCACGAAATGAGGGTCAGTGGGGGAGGCTCGAGCTGGCGACCAGCTGCGTGAGTTGCGCCGTCCGCGCATTCAACCGTTGCATAAGGTCCTCGAGTTGTCGCTCTCCGGTCGGATTGACGTGAAGGAACGGCAGTCGGTTGTAGTGTCTCCGCTGCTCGTTGAGTGTGGGAAACACCGTGGGATCATCATCAATCCAGAAATAGGGAGATGGATGCTGGGATTGGTCTTGTTGCAGCGCATCCCATTTGAAGGGAATGCCCACGGAGGTCCAAGGCAAATAGCGACAGACGGGGATGACCTCCTGGAGATAGAGACCGGTGAGGAGGTCAAAGAGATCGGCTTGCGGCCAGGAGGTCAAGAATACGAGCTGATACCGGGCGACTACCCAGTGGAACCAGTCAGCGATGCCTGGACGGAGTTGATGGGTCTTGCAAGGGCCGTATTCACCAAAGAGGATTCCGTCGACGTCATGATAGAGGAGCGGTGTCATGAGAACTCCTCCGTCATGATCAGATGCGGGTGGTTGTGTGGATGGTCCGGAACCTCGATGAGCGTGTTGAAGGATGCGCCCTGTCTCAGTCCAGGCAGCTGTCCTGACTGCACCAGGCCCTTCACTTCTTGAAAGATCTGATGCAGTTCTTCGTGGGAGGTTTGGTACTGGCCTGAGGAGTAGTACTTCCCGCTGCCTTTGAAATAGGTCAGATGCACTCTATATGTCGTCGTAGGGTGGATGCTGGATGGTGCGGTGAGGACGGGGGTGGACATGAGCGCCTCCATGAATTGACTGGTGTAGTCACGCAATCAATCAGGGAGGACCTGTGTGCGAGCGCAGCGAGCCCGGTCGAATGGTTCTTACGATCCCGGCAATGCCGGCGTCTCGAAGGGGGGTTTGGGTGGCAGTTTCACGCCCGCTTGGCCCAGGAGAATGGTGACGGCCATTTTGAGTTGAGCCACCTCGATATTGAGTGATTCGATTTTGGCTTGTTGGAGATCGACCTTGCTGCTGAGGCTTTGAACCTTGTCTTGGAGGCGTAGAACGTCACGAAAGGCGTCCCACGCTTTTTCGGCCCATCCCATTAGGCATATCCTTTCTCTTTCATCCAGGCATCGAGTTGCGCCATCCGTTTATTCGAGGCATCACAATGGGCAATTGTCCGATCAATCGCCTGTTCTGCTAGGCGCGTGCCTTGTTTCACATTGGTGAGCAACGCCTCAAAGGCAGCCTCTTCTTCGTGTTCGTCCTTGCGAAATCGCGTCATGGCCGTGCGGGCAAATTCGCTGATCGACGGAAAGCCGAAGGACTTGGCCTTTTTGGCAAACCGGCTCTTGTCGACTTTGGTGACCAGCACTGGAATGCGCTCAGTGGCAGTGGGCATAAGGCCTCCCTGGGTGGATATGTGCTTAGTAAGCACATATCCAATGTATGGCGTGTCGGCGCGGGTGTCAAGCGGAGGCGTGAGCCGCACTGCGGGGGAGCAGTCAGTAGGAAGCGCTTCCCTGACAGGTCTCACACAGTCTGCGGACTGGCATCGGTGGATTACTCAGGAGCGGTTTTCGATCAGATCCGGTGGCTCTTCTCGGGTATGGACCGGGGCATCCTGCAACGAGAGGATCGGACGAGCCAGGATCAGACTGTGCTCGGGTGCGCAGGGATGCTGTCCGCCTTCAATGGCTTGGAGTGTCATGGGGCGGTTCGGGTATTCCGCATTGAGATACTGCAACACGGCGGGCATGGGCACATGCCAGGGAAGGAGTAACAGGAAGCGTGCATCAGGATGGGTCAGTGTGAGGTGCCATGCTTGGAGGGGGCGTGGGGTGTCGGTCTCACTTGGGGCAAAGGTTCGTGTATGTTCGGCTGGGAGTGCTGGATCAGGGACTGCCGTCTGGCGAGCGGGGTCTTGGGCCAGCGCTGCCTTGAGGCTATGATAGACGGTCTGGGCGCGACTCGACCACGAAGGCTGAAACGGCTGGCCGGTAAAGGCCGCGTGTGCCGCTTTGCGTTCGTCATGGGTAAGGGAGCGGGGTGTCATGATTGACCCTTTCGTGAATGGCCGGCGCGTGGTTAGACGGCATGGAGCAGTGGAGCGGTCTGTTGTCGTGTGGGGAGGACACGCTCAAGACTGTCTGTGGAATGCAAAATCGAATTCCCGACTTGGCAGGTGAGTGCGGGCACGAGCGACGGACCCGGGATGACCGTGCCTCGCGTGTGGGCTTGCTGCACGCAGTCCCACAGAATGGGATCAGGGTGGCGCGCCAGGGTGCTCAGCGCGTCGCCGTGCCCGATTAAGATCAACTTGCCTTTGGCGCGGGTAATGGCCACGTTGATGAGCAGGTGGGGATGGGCGTCGGCGCTGGTGCTGCCCAGCATCGACCGCGACACGTTTTCTGTCAGGACCGTATCAAAAATCACGACATCACTGGCGCTCCCCTGGAACTGGTGGATCGTCCCAATGCGGACCTGCTTTTCCAGTCCTTCGTGGCGCAGCATGCGATCGAGCAATTTCACTTGGGCGCAATAGGGCGCCACAATGGTGATGGAGGGATGCGGCCCTGGGGTGGAGAGCATGCGCTGCGCCAGTTCCATGCAGAGCAGGGCGTGATAGATGTTGTAGGGTGAGCCGGCGTGATCTCGTAACGTGGTCGGATGTCCGTCTTGCGTGTCGACAAAGATCAGCGCGCTGCCTGGGGCGGGGGCCAGATCGGTAATCGGCTTGCGTTGGGCGGCCATATTGGGGGCCGAATGATACTCGAGTCCCGCTTTGGCATAGAGACGGCTCGCGACGGCCGCAATGGTGGGATGCATGCGATATTGCGTGCGCAGGGCGACGATGCGAGGGTCATCACCGGATTGGATGTTGGCAATCTGATAGATACTTCGGCCGAGCCATTGCCGGGCCGCCGGCGTCTTCGCGGTACTGATCGGAGGCAATTGGAGAAAGTCTCCGACAATGATCACCCGACTCGTGCTGAGACACGCCGCGTGGAGAATGGCCGGGGCGGCGCCCATGCTGGCCTCTTCAATGATGACCGTGTCATAGCGTTGATCGTGGAGGAGCCGTGAGGTGTAGGTTCGGGTGAGTGTGGTGCCGATAATCTGGCTCTGGGCCACAAAATCTTGTTCCGTGAGTCGTAGTTGCTGCTCATGGTGATGCAGCTCCTGCAGGAGCGTGTTGCGGGTGTGCATGAGCGTAGCCATCAGCGCGGTGAGTTCCGACGCCGTCCAGACGGTCGTATCCCAGGCAATCACGGGTGTGGCCTGATCCACCGTCTCTTGATGATGCGCCAGCGAGGCGCGCGCGGTCGTCACGTGTTCCGTGAGGGCCACCAGGGCATCCTGGTCCTGCTGTTGTCGGTGGGCCAGCGTGAAATGTTGTTCCAGCAGTGTTTCTCTGGAGGGCTGGCTGAACAGTCGAAACACGGCGGGTAGGGTCTGCCGTTGCGTCATCTCACCCATCAAGTCGCGTAACACCAAGCCTCGTTCTTTAATGGTGTGCTGCAGCACGGTGACGGCTTGCGTGAGACGGCGTGCGGTCTGGTGCGCTGACTGCAGCGCGTCGATGGCGGGCTGATGCTGTTCGAGTGTGCCAAGGAAGGCCCGAGCGGTGTCTAGGTCGGTATCGAGATCCGTGAGATGCCGTTTGAGTCGGGCGATCGTTTCTTCCAGTTGAAAATTTGCGGCGAGGGTGAGGGCTTCGAGATTGACCATCTGGGCGCGATCTGAACTGTCAGGACTCGGACTGCCGACACGCAGGAGACTACCGGTTGGGAGCGTGGGGCGTTTCTCCAGAATGGTATCGATAATGAGATCAATCGCCGTATTGGTGGGCGAGCAGAGCAGTGTGCGTTGCCCCATCTCATGTAATGCAAGGACGAGGGTGGCGATCAGATCTGTTTTGCCGGTCCCGGGAGGCTCAATGATGTAGGTGAGATCTTGGCGCAAGGCGGCTTCATAGGCGGTGTACTGTTCAGGATTCAGATGGGGGGCAGGTGGGAGCGCGAGGACGGTTAAGGGTTTCGGGGTGGCATGAGGGTCAAAGACGTGCAGCCCTTGGGCGATGTCAAACATATGGGGATGTTTGAGGACATCGTGGAGTCGTTTATCGAGCGCTTCGAGTAACCGTGGGGTGTCCAAGGTGAGTTTGGCTTCGTCAATGACGGCGGGGAGATCGGCATCAATAGCCAGGGCGAGTCCGTCGAGTGAAAAGCCGACGATCCGGCACGTATACCGGTTGGCGCCAAGAATCAACGACGCGTTGGCGTGATCCAGCACCTGGGTCGGGAGCGGATCGGTGTCGAAGAGAAAATAGCTGGTGCGGCCGGTGCGATGTTGGCGTCGGCCGTGTCGGAGCGGGAAGGTCGGGGCATCATGGTGTGGCAGGGGGTTGCGCTCGGCAATTTCATCCTGGATGGCCACATGAAACTGGTCGACAAGATAGTGCAGGCGAGCTTGGGTGGACTCTCCAGAACGGCTGCTGTAGACCGGAATGTCGAGTGTAAGTGGCATCGTTCCTCCTGGTGTCGTTCAACGTCGAGCATGCGTCACGCCGTGGCGCGAGGGACGAGCGCCCAACGAGACGAGACACCAGGAGGTGAGGCGGGTGAATCTGAATGGGGAGGGACAGCGCAGGGGATGTGTCTGGAGAGTCCTGTGTTCGAGTCAGAAGGTCAGCTTTTGCAAAGCGCCTCTCTTGACATCCTCCCCGGCATGAATGCCGGGGATTCCTACCGTGCTCACGCTGCAGGAGCAGTCCGAGTCGCTTCGATGGGTTCCTGTTTCATGGAGGGCTCCTATTCCACCATAGTGTTGATCACGAAAGATTTAGGACAATAAGCGTGAATCGAAGGTGAAGGGTGTTGGTGATGACCAAGTGATTTTGTGAAAATCGGGGTGTTTCGGGTTGAGGAGAAAGTTGCATTCGGCTGGAATGATTGCAGAGGGGACTTGAAGAATTGCAGAGCTGTTTGCAGCGACCCAAGCAGTTCCAATTGTTTGCACATCAGGATGATTGATCACAGTGTCCCAGTTTGCCGGAAGTGACGCAATGTCCACGGTGCTCACAGAGACAGTTGTGGGAAGATCTGCTGCCAGACTAACCACATTGTTTGGGATGAGGTCGGTGTCGAGATGGACGAGGTATTCTAGTACGGCAAGCGAGAGTGTCCCGGACATATACACTATCGCTGTATTGGGGAAGTTCCAGCGTCCACCATAGAGTCGAGCTCCCTCCCCGTCTGGCAACACGTGATCTTTTCGAGTGAGTCGCCAGACCTTCATTAACTGTAGACGCCATATTCAATGCGACCAAGGATCGTTTCAACTTCTTGGACTCCAAGATCTGTGTCGAGAGTGTCGATCGGCGCCGTATTACGGAGCGCTCGATTCGGACGTTGTATCCACTTCGCAGCTTTGTCTCGATCTCCGAAGACATTGATGGCATGCGTGAAGATTCTGGCGAGCCGGACTAGACGATCAGATTCTTCTGCAGTTAGTCGTTTTGATTCTCGCCGGCGTGCCATGGTGCGCATGGGGATCATGAGGACCGTGCTCATTTTGTTGAGTTCAAGGTGAGCCGCGGTTGCAAGGGCAATAAGCGAGAGGTAAGGGATTCCTTGTCGAATAGCCTCAGTCATGTCACGTGTCGATTCAATCCGTTTGCGGATGATCGACGCACCGCCTAATACGTTCAGCAGGTCCTTTGTTGTCGACATAGCGCATTCCTTCCCTTGGAGGCCATTTGGCTTTATAGTATAGCCATTTGGCATGTCTGTCAAGGATGTCCTCCTGTGGATGAGTGTGCGTGAGTCATGCTGCGCGTGGGTCCGATACGGTTTCTCGTTCTTCGTTCTCCATGGCTTCATCATAGGCATCTGCCATCTCTGCGGTATAACACGCACAGGTGTCGTGGTGGTGATAACCGGCGAGACAGGTATCAGGGAAGAGGCAGCCGAATACCAGCGTGTCGTCCTCATCAATGGGTTCGTCAGGGAGTCCATCCCAGTTTGCGTGATCTTCTTCGCCCTCGTCGGAGGGATCGTTGTGTGTGTGGGGGGTCCTTCATGACGTGAGCTCCAAGAGTGGTGAAAGACAAGCCGGGCGGTAGACACCAAGGTATGCCATCCATGCGAGAGGGTCTGAGTGATGAGGCCTGCAGTATGGGGCAGGTATTCCGGAAGACGTCCCAGACTTCGATCGCTCCGTAACAGGGACGGATGCGGGATGGCTTCAGCGTGGGCTGATCTTCAGAGCAGCGGCCACGATCGGCTTCGCCCAGTGTGGCGTGTGAGTGAGGTCTGGCGGATGATAAATGTTCCCCTGTTCCATCTGCAGTACCAGTGTGAGCTTCGGTATCCGCCCTGCGTCGGGGTCTGCCTCCGCGCTATTGTCGTAGACCCGCAAGGTGGCGAGGTGGGGCAGGAGCTCGATGAGGTTGAGTCGGCTATGTTCGTAGCGCTGGCGGATCTGTGCTGCGGGAATGTCATGGCCGCCTCGACGGACCCGAGACTGCACGCGTGCGATGTGGAGTTCCGGACTGGAAAGGCCAGCGTACCACACATGGATCTCGAAGCCGTGGGAGGCGGCCTGCGTTAGCAGACGTGTGATCGTATTCCCACCGAGTGTGGTCTCGAACGCAAAATCAAGACGCGTCTTGATGGCGTGCCTGAGCAACCGCACGCCGATATGCCAGGCTGTACTGTTCGCAGCTGCTTGAGTCATCGTGGGATTCGCCGTCATCAATGTGCGTGAGGCTTCATCCGGATTGAAATACACCCCTCTGTGTTGGCGAACGGCCGCTCCGCCGATGCTGCTCTTGCCCGCGCCATTGACGCCGGCCAGCACGTGAATGCGCGGTACCCGGTTGGCGCTCACGGCAACGTGCCGTGTGTGAGACGACGCCGCGCTCGCGTGCGTCGGGGTGAGTGACTCTTTCGTGCGGCTTTGACGGCGGCTCGTCCGAGCTCGTCCGGCGAGGCCTTGAACGCGGCGTCCACGCCCTTTCTAGCGGTCGGTATCTGCATGCTTGCCAACAATGGGTCAAACGCTGCGCTGAGATCGTCCAGCGTGTGGGAGCGTTCTTTCACCAACGAGGTGAACTCCTCATAGGACAGCAACACGGCTTTGGGGGTATCGTGACGCGTAATCGCCACCGCGCCACCATGATTGGCTTGCTCCAGAATCGCGCCAAACTCGTTCTTCGCTTTCGTGGCGGCAATGGCCGGAACAGCGACTAGTTCACCGCGGCTATTTCTAAACGTCAATTTTGACATTGCGGACCTCCTTGTCTAGCAGGCTGCGGAAAAACGTTTTCAGCCTCTCTTCCGAAGCGGGGACTTCGGTGTCTGGAATAGCCTCTAGCTTGCTCGAAAATCGCATTTGCTTCGATCAGGATAAGCGATCAGCATATGCTGAGGTATTGCACTTACTCTGACGAAAATCGTGCCTTCTACGGGTTTCACCCAAAGAACGAGCGAGTTTTTCCGCAACCTGCTAGGTGGTCACAGTATAACTAATTTGGCTATATTGTCCATAGTGGCTAATATCTGGAGTCTGGAGCCGTTCGCGATGCGTGACGGGATCTTAGGAGAGGTGGTCCAAAAAATTCGGAAGGTGCGATCAGGGTTCATCGTGCTGTATCCCCTCGCGCGCACCGGAGAGCAGTCGCCTCGGTCGATGGCGATAACCCAACTGACACGGGGATACCGAGACACAGGGTGTTCAGAGAATACAAAGTTAGCTGTTATGTTCGTCGGATGTTCTGGCGAGCCGTGTGGCCACAGAGATTGAGATACTGAGGGCGCGTGCGGGCGGCCGTCCGTCTGATCGCGCGCAGATATCCCAGGAGGGAAGGGAAAAACAGTGTGAGGAACAGCAGAAGAATCAGGATCGTTAGAGCATACTGGCTATAGAGTGCAATCTGCATCGGCCGCGCAACCTCCTTGTGACCATGTGGTATGCGTGTCTGGTAAGAACGTGAGGGTCAAGATTATGGCGTGTTCGTCTAACGATGGTCGACGTGAACACGAATCCGTGGGTGACGTCAGGGGTAGGGCGATGGTGTGTAGGGCGGGGCAGAACCGGGATCTCGATCCGGACGGTGACTCGGCACTGGTGGCGTGTGGCATCCCAGGTGTGGAGTGTCCCGGGGGGACGGCTGTGGCGAGTTCGTCGGACGTGATCCGCTGTGCCGTGCGTTCCCGCTGAATCCAGGTCGTGAGCTGCGCCAGGCCGCGAGTGGTGGCGACATCACACGTGAGGAATTCCGTTAGTGGGCCTCCCTGCACCGATCGGAAGACTTGGAGCAGCGTGGTTTCCGTGAGATGTGGAATTGGCAGAGGGATGGTCGTGGGTGTCGCGTCGGCGTGAGTGATCGACGCGGAGACGAGCGACAGCACGAGCACGCGGGCGAGCAATGGTGAGAGCATCGGGACCTCCTGTGGTGAATCCAATCACGCCAGACGTTGGTCGTGCCCGCGAAGCGGGCCTGGATGCGTGCAATGGATTTAGCGAAAGGTGGAGCTGGAAGTGAGTCCGGCGATCCCTTGCAGTGGATCTTGGAGGGTGCCGTTGAGGTCGCGTATTTCGAGGAAGCGTGGGCAGGCGGAGGGATGGTGACCCGCCTCTTGCAGTCGTTGCAGTTGGGTCAGGTGAAACCAGAGATTCCAAATTGCGTCGGCAGACCCCAGGACTTCAAATCGCTCCGAC
>CAMDRK010000026.1 GCA_945906715.1 Nitrospira lenta | reverse complement strand
GGCTTCGTCGAGTTCGTTGCCTCCCCCGACGCTCCGATTGCTACCGGCTGGAGCGACAGTTGCCGGGCGGGACTCTCACCCGCTGGGGACGTGCACCTTTTCACGGCGCACTGAATCATGCGGGCTAGTCGCCCGAAATCCCCTGGCCTTACAGCGGCCATTCCAGAAAACCGTGAAGGGTGAGATGTGAACGGTGAAACGGAGGACTGCCAAGCCCGAATTATTCATGGCGGTTCATGACGAAATGGCGGCGTGGCGCGCGACAAACGCGAAGCGCGAGACTCATGTGACGTATGAGCCCTTGCCCTGCCGGTCGCACATTTCCCGTCGGTCGTGCCCGTCTCGCTTGAGTCAGACATCAGCGCTTGCAACCGAAATGGCATGGGCAATGCTGGTTACTGATGGGGTCAACAAATAATGCGTTCCTGCCCGGTTCGATAAACTCACCGCAGGCTTCGACAGGCCTGTGCTGAGCCTAGCCGGAGCACTCAGGGCGAACGGGCATCAGGGCTACCGTTCGTGGTGAGCTTGTCGAACCATGAACGGCAGCATAAGCACTATTTGGTGGTCGGCTCAGTAATAAGTCAGGCTGCCCGCCTGATGAATGACTCTGCCCCAAGATGGACTTCGTCATCCTGATAGTCCGGCTCACCACTTGTAAACACCAAGACCTTCCCCTGTCGAACCAGACGATTCTGCTCGATCACAGAGTCGTGGATATGACCGCAATTCATACAACGCAGGCTCGTCGTCCACATTTGGCCATAGGCGCCCTCCATGTCTAACAATTGATCTTCTACCATCAGACCCTGGCAACGTGAGCAATCCATGATCAACCTCCTTGGTGTAGGCCTTCGCACTTGTCACTCATGATCAAAGGATAGCGCGCGCCACGGACAGCGACAGACCAAAAGGAGGTACCTCGGAAGTAGGGGTCCTGGGTATAGAAGGAAGGATGGTCTCGGAGCGTTGTTCAACTCCTCGATGGTTTGGCACAAAATCGCTTGGAAGCCGGGCGAGGGGCAGTGGGGACGTAAGGCGTAAAGGGTAAGGGCGTGAGGGGGCCGAGCGGGACTTGCCTCACGATATAGCCGCTAGCCCTATGTCTCTCGCCTGAACATCGGCACGTGCAGCAAAGGCGGCTATCGTGGCCGGCGATCGTATAGATCGCGATCCATATCGGGCCGGCCGAACGTCCGCTCAACTGGGTCAATCGTTCCGTCCTGGTTGCGATCGAGCTCTTGGAAGTGGTCGTGAGTCAATTCAGGATTGTGCGGGTCAGGAATCCTGGCGCCAAGATGATCCCGGCGAGGATTGTAGCGCTGGGAGCTTTCCAGCATGCCGTGGTACATAAGGTCGGTTCTCGGCTGCACGACGGCTTTTGGCGCCCTCTTCCTATGAACGTTCAGACGTCGAGGGCTCTTCGGACTTGCCTGTTTAAGCTCAGCCAGTACCGGCTTGTCCTGCTTCTGAATGGCCTCCAATGGACGCTCCGTGGCAGCGGGGACGGACCTCTTCTTGGCACGCTGGATCGATGAGATTTGCCCTTGGTCAGATTGTTGCTTGGGAGGCTTGGCTGCAACGATAGCCGAAACCGGCTCTTTTGTTTGTATTGTCGCCGCACTCGTCTGCCCAAGCGTGGTCGCGAGTACGGCCACGGAGCAAACTGCTCCAAGTACAACAAGTTCCAAAATGCCCCTACTCATACCCCTCCCGCTTACCCCGCATTATTCGTGACGGTTCGTCGCCAAAGCCGTGTACTGCTCGCACGCTCACTGTGCGCTTCTTCATGCGAGTCGTATGCCCTGCTGAGCCGGGATCGTGTCGATGAGATTGAAGTTCGTTCGCACGGTGGTAATCGCTTCACCGCACTGCTCGATCGACCCCTCGGCGATCGGTCCCAGCCAGTTATCGGCCCGCTCCAAATAGGGCACTTTATAGGGGTCGATGCCCATGATCCGACAGCAGGTCGCATCGACCGCGGGAAGATTGCGGCCCATCACCAAGACGCCGACTTTCTTGGGGTCACCCATGATCGGACCGTCGCCATCCATCCCGACAATGCCATCGACAATGGCAAAGTGCGGTTTCAACGTCGCATTGATGTCCAAGATGGAATTTTCGATCCCGGCATGGTGCAGCACGTTCTTCGGCCAACCATAGTAAATGCCCGGCATGACACCGAACAGGTTCTTCATCGAGAGCGTGACTCCAGCCATATGGTGCGTCTTCATCTTCGCGACAGACACAATCCAATCCACCTCCCGGAAAAGGGCGGGGAATGTGAGCGTCCGCATGGAGGACTGGCGACCGGCATTCGGTAGCTCATACCCCGTAATGTAATTGAGATCGTGAAACCGGATGCGATCTTCTGTCAGCACATCCGCCAAGCCGGACTCTTCATAGACCGCCAGCGTGTCACGGCGATGGCCCGGTCCTTCGGCAACCATGACCGTCGCCGCCCCCAGCCGAAGAAACGCCTCGATCGTGCCCCGTAGGACCAAAGGATGGGTGTTGATGTGCGGCGCGCCTGAAGCGGTTTCGACCAGATTCGGCTTCAGGAGGATGCGCTTACCCTTCAATTCTTCGGGAGAGATACCCAGCTCCAGAACTCCCCTCGTAATCGCATCGGCAATATCCAACTGGTAGTGGGCCACCTTGGTCACAAACGTCTGCGCCTCTTGTGGCATCCGAAAATACCGTTTCGGGATCAGGAGCAATCCTGATCCGAGCAAGAGACCCGCCGCCCCTACTCGAAGCAGATCGCGACGTGTGATGCCTCCTGTCGATTTCTGATCTGAATGATGGGACAAGGTACCCCTCAATGAGGACGAACCGCCGATAGGTGCTGATGCGTCGCGCGTGGGAAGAGAGTATTCTTGGCGCCAGCTTCCCCCTCTAATGCGGCGAGGAGGAGCAAACAGAGCGCCGACGTATCGTATTCACCGTAACGCGCTTGATTCGCCAAACAACGTTCGACCAGGGCTGCGCCGTTCGACGGCCACAGGTCCCACGCTGCAAGACCGAGCAAGACCCAGCCCAACGACACAGGTGTGCGTAACCGATCGACCTCACCCTGAAGATAGTCGAGACTTCGAGCGACAGTTCCCTGCTCAGCCTGGCCGGCTAAGCCGGCCAGAGCTGCGCCTGTATTTTCCGGCATGGGGTGAAGCTCTCGCCCGAACACCGTCGTGTTCCCATAATTCCATCCCCCGTGAGGCAGCTGACGGTCGAGAATCATTCGAATGGCCTCGCGCACACGATCGTGCCGGCCATGGCCCGCAACCGTCAGCGCAATCACCCCCAGCGCAGTGGGTTCGATCCATGAGTGCGTGCCGTCAATCCAAGGCCATCCTAGAATACTGGGGTCATGCCCGACTGGCTCATCGGGATTCTTGCTCCGATGTTGCCCTGTAGTTTTGAGAAGGAACAGCACACCTCGGCTACAGTGAGACTCATGCGCCTCAGACCCATGCCAGGCAAGGACACTGAGAGCAGTCGGCCAAAAAGCCTCCTCATGCTCCCTACTCATCGAAATCCTACCGTCAGGATCTTGAGCGGCCGTCAATCTGTCCCTTGCAGAACCCAATAAGGAATGACCAGGCGCAAGCTGGCTCAACGCCAAGATTGCCCATGCCGTAGCATCGCTGCGAAATGGTTCGCCGCCCCTGGCGGGAAACCCGCCTTCTGGCAACGCACGGGATTCGAGCAACCTCATCGCGCTGTCGTGTTGAGAATTTATCAGTGGCAAGGTTTCAACTTAGGTGGCGCGTGAAGCGTCCCTCGACAGGCTCGGGACATTTCACGTTTTACATTTCACCTTTCACGACATGGCTTTCCGCAGCCTGTTATTGGCCTGCCAGCACGGGCATCAGGACCCTGATAACCTTCACCGCTCCAGGTCCAATGACGACCACGAACAAACTGGGGAAAATGAAAAACACTAAGGGAAAGAGCAATTTTACCGGCAACTTGGCTGCTACCTCCTCCGCACGGAGCTGCCGGTTCACCCGCATCGCATCGGAATGGACGCGCAAAGATTGTCCGATGCTCGTCCCAAACTTATCCGTCTGGACCAACAAGGCGACCAGGCTACTGACCTCTTCCAGGTCGATACGCCGTCTCAGATTCTTGAGTGCCTCGGCGCGTGATAAACCGGTGCGCAGTTCGAGTGACACCAGATTGAACTCTTCTGCCAACTCTCTATGCGCAAACCGAATTTCGCTGCTCACGCGGCTGATCGCCGCATCCAAGCCCAACCCAGCCTCAACGCAGACAACCATGAGATCCAGCGCGTCAGGAAAGGCATCCTGAATTTTCTCTTTTCGTTGGCTGACCGCATGGTGAAGCCACAACATCGGAAGGAAATATCCCACTGAAGCCGCACCGACATAAATCACCAACTGTGCAGCCATAGTTGGGAATCCCATGAGCTTCGCCGGAAGAAGAATCGCGAGTCCAAGAAGGATGATACTGGAGAGAAGCTTGGCCCCCATAAATAAAATAGGAGCTTGGACATGCCGATAGCCGGCAGTCGCGAGCACCTCCCGGATGGCCGAAACTTCCGATTCATCGGAAGGCTTATTCGCCTCTCCGAGACGCGTGAGCAAAGCATGCAATTTATCTTTGAACGTCACGCCAAGCGATTCGTTGCCCGAAGCCCCAACACCGACATGGCCTTCGGCACGGCGTTTGATGACATTCATGGTCGCCCGCGATCCCATGACAAGGTAGACCCCCATACTGCAGAGCAACACCATCATGAAGATCAGGCTACTGATAACCCATGTCATATCCATGGCGATTGTCCTTTGTTAAAGATAACGACCCAGGGGTTTAGGGGTTCAGGCTGAAGGCTGAAGCCTATCTACCTGACTCGTGATCATCAGCCAACTCACATGCCCGAAGTGTTGTGTGGTCACGCACGCTGTACCCCTAAAACCTTCAGCCTAAAAGCCTTCAGCCTATCTACCTGCGTCGTGACCGTTACACCTTAATGGCAATCATCTTCTTCATCACGATACCGCCGAGGATCATCATAATCGCTGCTCCAGCAACCATCTGCTGACCCATGGGATCGGTAAAGAGCGGCATCAAGTATTCCGGATTGACGACGTAGAAAAGCATCCCCATACCAAACGGCAGCGACATTAAAATGATGGCTGAAAGGCGTCCATCGGCAGATAAAGCTCGAACCTTCTTCTTCAACTCGAAGCGTTTTCTGATCAACCGGCCCAGCGAATCGACGATCTCCGCCAAATTACCGCCCGTTTCACGCTGAATATTGACGGAGGTAACGAAGAACTTCACGTCCATCAATTCAACACGGTCGGCCATATGCCCTAGGGATTCCGGCACGGACACCCCCATGGATATTTCGTCGAACCCTCGCTGGAACTCACCCGCGATCGGGTCCCGCATCTCGCTACCAACCATCTTCATGCCGACGAACAACGCATGTCCGGCACGAAGCGACCTCCCAATTAGCTCAAGAGCGTCCGGAAGTTGCCGTTGAAACTCGCCAAGCCGATGCCGCTTTCTATAATAGAGATGCCCCCAGGGCATGGCCATTCCAGCTCCGACGCACCCCAGCGCGATGAACGGCTGCCCAATGATCGCTCTGCTTCCCAACAATCCACCGACAACGGCCAGCAAAGCCGAGGCCAGCACATAGACAGAAAGCGAGAAGGGGGCTTTCGCCTGATCATGGACCTTGGCAAGCCGAGCAGCATATTGTTGCTCCCTCAGCTTTGCCAGCAACGCGTTGAGCCAGGGAATCTCACTATAGGTTTCCTTCACAATGAGGTCCGGGGTCTTATTCAGATCTGGCCGTTCAGCCCAGCTTTGGAGCCGCTCCTTCACACGCTGCTCATCGCGAGCGCCACGCGATCTGGAACGGACAAAGTAGTAACCCCCCTCAAAGAGGAGAACGACCGTGATAAAGATGCCAAACGCGATCAACGGGGTTAGCATTCGTACACCTTAGCCGCATCGAACAGTTCATTGGGGATTTGGATGCCCATCGCCTGAAACTTCTCGGCGAATTTTGGCCTGATGCCGGTCGCTCGAAATCGCCCCTTGACCTTCCCATTCTGATCTATCCCGGTCTGCTCGAACTTGAAGATTTCCTGCATCGTCACGATGTCGCCTTCCATACCACTCACTTCCTGCACACTCATCACTTTTCGCGAGCCATCGGACATACGCGACAGCTGTACGATCACGTCCAGCGCGGACGAGATGTAATGCCGAAGCGCCTTGCTCGGCAAGTCGAAACCTGCCATGGCCACCATCGTCTCAATCCTGGTCAAGGCATCGCGGGCGGAATTGGCGTGAACGGTCGTAAGCGACCCGTCGTGGCCGGTATTCATCGCCTGAAGCATATCCACTGTTTCCGCGCCTCTCACCTCGCCCACGACGATACGGTCGGGCCTCATGCGAAGCGCATTCTTCACGAGGTCGCGTTGGGAGACTTCTCCCTTGCCTTCGATATTGGCCGGCCTGGTCTCCAACCGCACCACGTGATCCTGCCGCAGTTGAAGCTCCGCGGCATCCTCGATCGTTACGATGCGTTCAGTTGTCGGGATAAATCCCGACAGGATGTTCAGAACCGTCGTTTTCCCGCAGCCGGTTCCACCGGAGATCAGCACATTGAGACGCGCCCGGACGATTCCTCGTAACAGTTCGGCGATTTCAGGAGTGAGGGTGCGCTTCTCGATCAAGTCGGTGACTTGCAGCGGATCTTTGCTGAATTTTCTGATCGACAGGCAGGCGCCATCGAGCGCGCAGGGAGGAATAATGGCATTCACGCGTGACCCATCCGCCAGCCGAGCATCCACCATGGGAGACGACTCATCGACACGGCGGCCCATTCGCGCCACAATGCGCTCGATAATTCTTCGAAGATGCGCCTCGTCCCGGAACCGGACAGCCGTTCGTTCCAGCTTCCCATATCGCTCGACATAGACTTGCTTATGGGAATTCACCAAGATGTCGTTGATCGTGTCATCTTTTAGCAACGGCTCCAAGGGACCCAGTCCATTGACCTCGTGCAGAATGTCCTGCACCATTTGCCCGCGCTCCCGTTGGTTGAGCGCGACTTTGCCCTCCTGCAAAATTTGCTCGACCAGGTTACTGAGTTCCTGCGCTAACTGCTCCTCCGCCATCGAACTGGCCACGGTCAAATCGAGCAATTCGATCACGCGTTGGTGCACCTTCGCCTTGAGTTCCTCGTAATAGGTCTGTTGTGTGGACGCATCAGTCAGTTTGGCGCTTAGCACAATCTATCTCCCTTCGTTGACGGCTCAGGTGTTCAGGCTGAAGGCTTTTAGACTGAAGGCTTTGATGCGAGATAATTTATAGCCTTCAGCCTTCAGCCTATCTACCTGAGAAGTTACCTGCACCAAAGACTACGCTTTCACCTTCGGCGAGAAGGTCAATCCTCCCCAATAACGCGAGAGGAGAGAATTACCGGCCTCGACTCCAACAGTGTGTATTGGCTTGTCTCCCACCAATATTGCTGCTTGGCTGATATACCACTGCGTCAGGGCGGCGCGTGGAGCATGCACGGTCAATGGCACGCCCTTATTCAACGAACTGCTGGCCATCGGATAGTCGTTCGGCACCAGCCACCCGACCTTTTGCTCGAACAGCTCCTCGGCATGTTGGAGCAATTCAGCATCTTCGGATTGATAGCGGTTCACCACAATCACCAGTTTCTCCCGGTCGTACCCGGCATCCCTCATGACCTGGAGAAATTGTTTTGCCCGGCGGATCGACGGGAGGCTCAGGGTAGTGGTCAGCACCACCAGCGAGGCGAAATCCAGCGTTTCACGGGTTTCCGGATTGAGCGTATGTCCGCAATCGACGAATACATGGTCATACATCGACCGCATGACATCCAAGGTGTGCAGCGCGGCCCCCCCTGGAATTGGCTCACCCGTTGTCCCCTCTGTTCCCGTCAACCCGGATTGGAGGAGATGCAGATCAGATTCGTGCTTGCTCATGAGACTCTGCACAAATGTCGCATCCAAGCGTGAAAGATCGCGGGCAAGATCCCGGAAACCCTTTCCCGGCTGAAGGTCTAGAAACAGAGGCAGGTCGCTGTCATCGAGATTCAAATCGACCAACGCAACCTGGTTCTCTTGATTGAGCTGTCGCAGACTCATCGCCAAGTTCACGGCCAGGGTGCTGGTGCCAATGCCTCCCTTAGCGCCCAGGAACGCGACGATCTTCCCGCCCTTGACGCTTCTGCGCCCCTCCTTCGACTTGAGACGTTCTTTCAGACGGCTCAGCGCCGCGTCGAATTCTTTTCGGTTCATCGGCTGAGGAAGAAACTCTTTAATTCCGATGCGGAAGGCTTCCAGCATCACCTGGGAGTCCGCCCCGCCGGACGTCAACAGCACTTCGACAGCAGGATTCTTTTCCAACAGTCCCTTCATCGAGGCAAACGTCCGCTCCGGGTTAATTTCGTCCAACTCCACGCAGACCACATCGACAGTCGCGGGACCGCCGGTTTGCTTGATGAGAAATGCACGGTGGGATGCCAGCAACTCCTCAAACGTGCGGCGGACCGAATCGCTTCGACATTCAAGCCATACTGTGACAAATCCCGACATGCGCTCAGATCCTCCTCTTGCGAATTTATTCTACGAGTCCAGGAATGGCACCCAAGGTACCGAAGTTCCCGCCACCGCCTTGCCCACCCGTGACTTCACCACAGGTCACCGTGGCATTAATTTGCTGACTCGGAACCCCCTGCACATTCCACACGCAGGCCGTGGCAGCGCCTACGATCACATAATTACCATTGGGGTTGCTACAAGTACTCGTATTGCCAGTTGCATACACTGGTACCGTAATATTCCAACAGAACCCGCTCGGGCTATTGGCATCCGGCACTTTTTTGGCATTGAAGAGGTTGAGCAAGCTCGGGAACACCGAGGCCAAGTTTCCTCCGATGAACTCCAGAGACGTTTGTCCACTGTTTATTTGCGGAGTGACGTACGTGGGTGGATTGGGGGTCAGTCCCTGAACAATCTGCCGCTCCGTATTGGCATTTGGCGGGTTTTCAAGAAACGTATGCCACCCTGCGCAACTGGTGGTGGTTGGATAGAATTGGATCGGGGCATTACAAAAAGCCGGATTGTTGAAAAACACTTGGTCAAACCCAAAGGGCGCATTGGCCTCTCCAGGCAAGAGAACTCCGGTTCCGGTCAGCGCGGCCGTCCCCGTCGCCACAACATTCATGCTGGTGATGCCCATGATGCCCGCCAGCCAGGTCGCTACCGCGCCATTGGCACTCGCATCTCTGTGAGCCGTGACCCGCACCCCCGTCGCGCCGACGTTTCCAGGAGTCAAGGTGCGAGGACCAGGGTTCCACACTCCGATCACAATATCAGCGGGAAGGATGACAACCGACGCCACTTCACGCGCGCGATTCGCTGCAGCCACGGCCGTCGCGACAGTCTCCACAACTGTGGGATTAAGCACATAGGTGGTGTAGGGTGTCCCTTGCGGCAAGGCCGCATAGATCACGCCCAACTGTCTCGCCCCAGCCAAGGCCGATGCATCCGCCACATTCTGCAACTCATTCCGCGCGATCATGGCATTGCTGATATCCAGCGCCAGAGCCCCAAATGACAACAACACCACGACCATAATCGCGACAATGACCGCCACAGCGCCCCTCGTATCTTGCATCACCGGCGGTCGGCATATGGCCTGCTTTATTTTTTGTGCCGGCAGAACCTTATTCATGTCATTCATGGCGCATCACCGTCTGGGCTACAAGGTTGATTGTCGGGGTGATCGACGTGAGTCCTGGCAGCACCGCATATGTATAGGGGAGAGTCAGCGTGACCGTCACAGGTGTGCCTGTGACGCCTCCAGCACCTACTATCGTGCGAGCCACAGTTCCCGGGGCGATCCCGGCCGGCCCCAAATAGTTGTCGATCGTGGCATCGATCTGACCAGTCGTAATCGGAGGCACGGATTGGACGATTCCAAGCCGCGCCCCTTCACGGCTGGCATTGGTCAATATCGCCTGCCGATAGAGGGCCATGCCGAACTCGATAATCCCAAACAGGATCATCATAAGCACCGGCAGCAGCAAGGCTAACTCAACAGCCGACGCGCCCGATTCCGATCGTAGTCTCTTGTGTGCGCGCATCATCTCCTACCTCGTTTGAATGCCTTGACTGATTATCGAAGGACTCGCTATGGGTTTCCGAATGTCTTCCGGCTTCTCAAACGACGATCGATAGCGTTCCATGGTGTGTTTCGCGGCTGCCGCATCTTCTAACCCCTGAACGGGATCGAGGTTTGTTCCCGCATCCGGATTGAGCGTTTGAGCATCCTTCGCCATGGTATAGGCCAGCCCGTAATCCGGCCCCAATGTCGTGGGCCGTGCTGTACATCCTGTCACGGAGACAACCGCGAGGATCGAGAGTCCAATTCCTGTCAGCAGCAATCCCTTCATAATGTGCTCCTTTATCATTGGCCGAACGATTTGCGATTCATCATTACGCACGCCTGCTACTGGACCATGTGCCCAAAATTGCCGTCCAGCTTTCCGGACACCGCCGCCTCGGCAAGCCGTCCGTCGCGAGCCTGCTGAGCTTTCGGGGCATAGCCGAGCCCGTCTGTCCACCCCATCAGATAAAACTCCCAATCGTTCGGCTCGACAAACGTGTCGGTCGGCAAGGCCAGCTGTGCCACGTCCATCGGCTTCACGAAGTGCGGCGTCACGATGATCACCAGCTCAGTCTGATTCTTCACAAAGCGCGAACTTCTGAACAATGCGCCCAACACGGGGATGTCGCCGAGAACCGGGAACTTCTGAACTGTTTCACGCACGCTGTCGCGCAGCAAACCGGCGATCGCGAAGCTTTGCCCGTCGGCGAGTTCGACCACGGTCGTGGCTCGCCTGGTGGCGATCGTGGGAATCGTAAATCCCTGAAACTGGAGCGCGTTGGTGAAATCCAGCTCGGACACTTCCGGAGCCACCGCCATGCTGATGCGATTGTTCGCGAGCACCGTGGGGGTAAAGGACAGCCCGACCCCGAATTTCTTATATTGAAAGGTGACGAGTCCGAGCGTCTGCGGAACAGGAAATGGAAATTCTCCGCCTGAGAGGAACTGGGCCTCCTGCCCACTGACCGCCACCAGCGTCGGCTTCGCCAACACCTTTATTACATCTTCCTGTTTCAAGGCATCGATAAATCCAGTCCAGGTAATGTCCCCGGTATGGAAACGCACCGCCGCATTGACCGCACCTGTCACAAGCTGGCTCAGGGGATTCGTCAGCGCGCCTGGACCCTCCAGGGTGGTGATGGAATTGAGCGCTGACACCCCGAAGCCCCCTGGTCCCACCCCATTCATATTGATCCCCATTCGCCGAGTGAGGTTCCGGTCCATTTCTGCGACACGCACCTCGAGCATCACTTGCTGGGCGCCGCCCACTTGGAGCAAGTTCACAACTTTCTTCGGCGCATAGGGTTCGGCGATTTCCAACGCCCGTGACTGACGAGCCAGGTTGCTGATCGTTCCGGATAGGGTGAGGTGATCGTGCGCCGCTGTCACAAGAATGCCCTGCTCATCAGGGAATATCTTGTGCAGTTGCTCCCGCAGCCGGCTCAAGTCAGGACTGACCGTGACGTCGAATGCGGAAAACAGCTCGCCATTCTCTTTCCACAGGGTCAACGTCGTGACGCCGATCGCTTTGCCGGTTAAATAGATCTGCTTCGGCGACAGCACGACGGTGTCGGCCACTTCCGGATTCGCCAGAGACGCCCGCTTGATCGCCGTGGTGAGATCGACCACCTTGGACTTTCCCACACCGAGTTCAAAACGCTGCACCTCGCTGGATACAGCCTTAGACTCGATCATTCCCTGGGCGCCGACCCCGGAAGACCAGAGTGTGGCACAGAGTGCTAGGAAACAACTGCAGGCCATCGATCTCTTCATCGCATCGCTCCTTTTGTCGAGTGTTTCTGCTGAGCCCTCGCTGGCATCCACCGTCGAATCAGGCTCAGAACTTCACCGAATTCACCGCCGTTCCACGGATCACTTCGACGGTTACCTGATCCCGCTCACTCACTTTTGCGTCGATCGGCAGCTCGGGATAGATTTTCAACAGATTGATCACCTTCTTTGGGGCATAGGCTTCCGCCACCGCCAAGGCTTGGGACAATTTGGCGGGACTGGAGATCGTGCCTGAAAGCGTGAGATGGTCATTGCTGCAAGTAAGGTGAAGGTTGGTCTCTTCCGGCAACAATTGGCTAAACTGCTGCGTGAGTCGAGCCACATCGAGGACCACCTCCACGTCGAAGATGGCAAGAATCTGATCGTCTTTTCCCCACAGCGTCAGGTTGGTCGATCCGAAGCCCTTGCCTGTGACATAGATTTGTTTGGGCGACAGCACGATCGCATCGGCGATCGCCGGATTCGCCAGAGAAGCCCGTTTGATCGGGACCGGCACATCGACGATGGTTGACTTCCCCAGCACGAGGCCCAACGCCTGCACATCCTTGCTAGCCTGGGCCGAGATCATCGGAGCCGAACTGTCGGCCCAGAGGGGCTGCCCCAACAACGACCCTGCCGCCACGATCGTTCCTACAATCACACTGGCAACGTTCAAGTTCTGCGATTTTGATCTCGTGATGGATTTCATGGTGTTCTCTCCTTAGAATTTCACTTGGGTGCGGTCGCCACCCTTGATGACTTCGACAGAAAACTCTGACCCACCTTCTTTCTTGACTTCCTTGGTACGGAAAGATGCCAGGAGCGAAGCCACGTTGGCGCCCTTTGTCAGCACCTTCTCGACGTTGAGCGGATTCCGGAGCGCGAGGCGAAGCTTCCCTTGAGTAGATGCGAGCGCTAGTTTTTCCGCTTCTTCGATGTCGACTTCGAGCGTCATCACCTGGACCGGCTTCGGATCCTTCTCATTCCCGTTCTTCTCATATTGCATGCCGGCTGCGAGCACTTTGAGGTTTCCCAAAATCATCTTGGCAACCGGATTCTGAGACTTTGAGTCCGTCTCGATGGTCACCATCACATCGACGTGGTCGCCAGGCTTGATGAACCCCGACACTCCGATCACGTCATCGACCTTCACCGACATCGCGCGTTTCATTGGATCGGTCACCGCCGCCACGCCCGATCCCACGTCTTTCCCCGATGCCAACTTGGACCGAAGAACGACTTCGTTCGCCTTCAACTCTTGCAGCAACACGGCCTCTTTCAGATCATCCACATTCTTGTAGTACCCCTCAGGGATGGCGCCGGCTGGGTAATTCACCACCTGCAACATCTCTGGTGTCAGCTTCGTTCCCCAGGCAAGATCGGCTTTGGCCACAACCACTTCCCCTGTCGCGACCATCGGGATGGCAGCCTCTGCCACGTGCCGAAGATCTACATTTCGCAGCCACCCCATCACCAAGATGGCGGTTATCAATCCGATCACCACTGCGCCGGCGAAAAAGAGCTGTGGACGATACTTTTTCATGATCACTCCTCCCTGAAGTGTAGATGCGATGTTGATTTTCGTCAAAAACACTTACAATTGCTGCAAGAACCTATTCACCGACCCTTCGACAACCACCTCAACTCAGGAGTTCAGGCTGAAGGCTATCAATTGTCTCGCATCAAAACCTTCAGTCTAAAAGCCTTCAGTCTATCTACCTTCAGCCTGAATTCCTGAGTCGTGACATTCACCCTAGCGGGTTCCACCAGTAGGCCCCGATCGTCCCAAGACCGATCGCGACAGCATACGGCACCTTAGGAGCTGTGCCTTGAACCGGAGTCAACGCCTGCACCGACCTTGTCAAGAGCATCGCTTGGACATACGACCAGAGCCACAAGGCCGTCTTTCGCCACCCCTGATGGAAACCGAGCACTACAAGAGCCAACAGACCCCCAACGAGCGCAATAACAAGGGCGGCTGAAATTGTTTGGGCGGGACCGAGAAAGCTTCCAACCGCGGCAAACAATTTCACATCTCCTGCCCCCATCCATCCGCACACGTACAAGACGACGAATAACCCGAGACCCACTGCGGCCCCCTCCAGGCTGAATACGAATCCCGTGAACTGGGTCATGACTGTATGAAAAGCGAGACCGACAAGGATCGAGGGGCCAGTCAGCCAGTTTGGGATTGTCCTCCAGCGCAGATCCGACGCAATGGCCGTTCCCAGGATGAGGAACAGGAGGATTTCTGTCATTTCGATTTTCATCGTCGCAATTCTCTTTGTTTCGTCGTTTTCCGTTAACTACCGATACCAGCCGACTTCTGCATCATCGCTGTTTAGGAAGCGATGATGCCTGCCATTGCGGTAAAACTGTTGCTCAGGTTGGTGCCCAAGAGCAGGACGGCCGTGACAAGAGCCGCGCTAATCAAAGCAATCATCAGCCCGTATTCCACCGCCGTGGTACCATCCTCTTCCCGCATGAACCGAACAATGTGCTTCACCATCTGACACCTCCGTTTGGTTAATAAGTAGTTTGTGACTGACGCCGTTAGGCACTTGCTTGAATTTGAGTGCCTCGTCGTCATGGTGGAACTATCGCACAGGATCACTGTTCCGTCTGTTACCCGGAGGGGGTATTCGGGGCTCTCTTTGGGAGGGCATACAAAAGTGGGGCGTTGCGAGCCCAGTAGAAATACTAGCCATCATTATTCATGACGGTTCGTCACGAAAGCGCGCCAACAGGCCAGGCGATGGGCGTGAGGCTATGGGCTAGAGGAAGGAGCTGTGTTTCAGACCGGAAGTCTTCGCCCCTAGCCTCTGGCCCGCGCCTCTCTCAAAACATTGGCGATTGCAGCAGAAGTGTTCATGAATAATGGGGGCTAGGAGCCTGTCCGAGTAATGGCTAACAATGCGTGACGAGACGTATATTCACGGCAGGGCCAGCAGCGATTCGGTCAGCCGCCGAAGGGTGTGGCCGATACGTGTGCCCCTGAGTGGAATGGGGATCGGGTTGGGGGGGATTCA
>CAMDRK010000025.1 GCA_945906715.1 Nitrospira lenta | reverse complement strand
GGCAGCCGGCGGTATTGCCAGGACCGGCGCCGGTTGCAGGGCAGGGGTTGCTGGAACTCAACACACCGGCAAATGCAACGCGTAAAGCTATCCGTGAAATACCCCTCGTTATTCAGGATCGCTCGTTCAATACCGACGGATCGCTCTTTTACCCTGGCGATCGCGCCTTTTTCGAAGGGCTTCAGAAGAGTCAACTCCAGATCAAGTTCCTCCCTGACCCTTCATCCGATGTGCCGCCCATTTGGAACCCCGAGACCTTTTTCAACACGATGGTGGTCAATGGGACGACTTGGCCGAAGATGAATGTGGCACAGGCCCGTTATCGCTTCCGGTTGCTGAACGGGAGCAATGCCCGGATGATCAATCTCGCGCTGTTCGTAGTGAATCCGAACACAAACGAGATCAAGCGCAATCGGGAGATCCCCTTCTATCAGATCGGCTCGGATCAGGGGTTCTTGCCGCGGGTCGTTAGAATCAGGACTGGAGAACAGATCGCTTTGACTCCTGGCACCCATGAGCCGGTTCCGAATCCCAATCCGAATGATCCGACGGCCCTCTTAATGGGCCTGGCAGAGCGGGCCGACGTCATCGTAGATTTCAGCGGCCTGCCGGATGGGACCATAGTGCGGATGATCAATACGGCGCCTGATTCTCCCTTCGGCGGTTTCCCGGCCGATCCGTCCGATCCGGCGACGACGGGACAGGTCATGCAGTTCATAGTGAAAGCAGCCTTGACTGGCGCGAAAGGATCGACGGACGCCAAGACGACGGCGCCCGCCAATCTCAAACTGCATGCGGAGCATCCGCTTGCAATACCGACCGCGACGCGGGTGGTGTCGCTGAATGAGGACGGCGGCATGAAGGTCTGTGTAACGGTCGATCAGGACGGAGGGTTTGTGCTGGATGCGGACGGCAATCTCCTGCAGATCGACTGCGGTCGTTCCAACGCTGGACCCTTTGGGCCGACTGCGGCCCTGGGCGGTACCGTTGTGGATGGCGTAGGCAACCCGTTGCGCTGGACAGATACCACGGGGACTAGCCAAGCCAAAAATATCAAGTTGATGAACGGGATGACGGTCGCGGTGAACGTGAGCGAGAGCCCAAAGCTCGGCGAGGTGGAGGAATGGCAGATCTATAACTTTACGGAAGATGCGCACCCGGTCCACCTGCATCTGGTGCGGTTTGAGGTGATGAGCCGAACGCTCGTGGATGGAAGCCCGAGCCCGAACGGCAGCCGGCATCCATGGGAACAAGGCCGCAAAGACGTGGTGATTGCCTACCCAGGCGAGATCACGACGGTGAGAGCCAAGTTCGACATCGATGGGCTCTATATGTGGCACTGCCATATCCTCGAACATGAGGACAACGAAATGATGCGTCCCTATGTGGTGGGAGCCCAGTCTCTGGCGTTCAACTTTCTGACCATGGCGATCAACGATCGGCCTCATCACGAGAGGGTGATGTCCGACCACCAGAAGGCCCATCAGAAGTAATCATGAGCAGCATGATGTAGGAAGATTCGCCGCACGATCCTGCAAGACGGACGCGCGGAGGGCGAACAACCCTCCGCGCGTTCCTACAAGATGGACAGTCTCCTCTGGCCGGACACAGGACATTATCGAAGCGCTTGATCCCCTATGAATGGATCGGGTATCAGGGGAATTTAAGCGTGAGGGAGACGTTACCCACTGTCGGTACGGGGATCTCGCGCTGCAAAGTCCTCAGCGTTTCGTGCCAGAGGGTGAACTGGTGGCGGCCAGAATGCCTCCCGACGATCCGAAATTCTCCGCTCGTCTGCGTCGAGTAATAAGGATAGTCGAACGCCAGGGCGTAGCCCTGCTTGTTGCCTATGAAGGGGGGGACACGACCAGGGTGCGGTCAGGGAGCGGATTCGGCCGACAGGGAACGAATATAGTGGGCGAGGTCCCAGCCATCGTGGTCTGTCCCGGTCAGGCGGGAAGCATAAGAGGGCATCGGGGTGCCGTCGAGCCCTGTCAGGAGGGTGCGTATCAGGTCCTGGAGTGTGGCGCCATTCTTAAAGGAAGACGGCCGGGTGAGGTCGGTGGCCTGGATTTGGAGCCCGGATACGTCCCGCAAGTCCCCGGCTTGGGCAACCGGGCCGTCCCCCCACCCCTCAACTCCATGACAGGTGTGACATTCGAAGCGTTCATACAAGGCCCGTCCCCTGTCAAGGCTCTCTGGTCCCAGCGGTGTGGCCGTGCCCGTGAGTGGGAGAGAGACGGGCGTTTCCACCAGAAACGCCGGTGAGAAACTCTTCACGTAGGTAATTACCTGCCAGCGTTCAGTCTCGGTCAGACTTGCAAAGCCGGGCATGTAGCCGGGAATACCTTTCGTGACCGTCCGAAAGAGGTCCTGGTCCGTAGGCAAGTCCCCGGAGGGGGTGCTGCGAAACTTGAAGCTTCCCGTGGTGAAATTGCGGGGGCGCGGGGCGGCGTAGCGGCCTAGAAACCGCCCGGCTGGCCCATCCCCCGTGCCGGTTACGCCATGACACCAGAGACAGGTGCGGTCAAAGATTACCTTGCCCTGTGCTTGGGTGGCCGGATTGTCATCCGGCTTGGCAGCGTGGGCCGGCGAACTGGCACCCAGCATCAGGATTAAGACCACGGCACTAGCAAGGTGATGGCGACGCATAGGGAGCCTCCTTAGAACACGATATCGATGCCGGCGGAAAAGGCGTTTCGAAGATTCCTCGCGGTGGCCTCGCCTCCATCGGCTTTCCGCAGGTTAAAGTCATTGCGGGCAAAGATGGCAACGTTGGTGCGGAGGTACTGTTTGGCTTGGCCCCGATGAACGATGCCGACGTGCGTTGATCCATCATTCCACCGGCGTCTATGTTGTCGTACCGAAGGGAGAGAAGCGTGCTGTTCGTCACATAGGTATCCATCCCGATCGTCTCGCCGGTAGCCGTAGCATCGAAGTTTCCGATCACGCCGGTCGGGACCTTATTGATCCGGTCAATCGAGTAGGCGGCGTAGAGATCGACCATCTTATAGGTCGCCCGCGTGGAGATCCCATAGCGATTCCAATTTACGTCTTGGTGGGACTGGACTTGCACGTTGCTGTTACCCTGATAGATAAAGCCGGAGAAATTCACTGCAAAGTAATCCGATTTGGCATAGTCGTACCGCAGCATGGCGTAGACATCCTTGCCTTTGTTGGTGTCGCCAAAGTTTTCATTGGCCCCGTTTAACACCCCCACCTGATACAAGAATGAATCGCCGAATGGCCGGCCATGGACATCGATTCCCATCTCACCGCCTGAATTGTAGAGGGTCGACGCGAACGGCGAAATGGCGCTGCCGCTGCGATCGTACAATCCGTAAAACTTGGTGGCGAAGGCACCCGGGCCCAACCCCACTCGATTTAACGAACAGGACGCATAGGGGGTACAGCCGCTTGATGTACTCTCCCCGATATCATTCAGTTGCTGACGAATCGTCACAACTGAGTAGAAGGCCGACGGATCGAATTTTCCGATACGGACATGGGCCAGGTTGTGAGCGCCCAGATTGTTGAAAGAGACAAAGCCTCGCTCTACATCCGTTTCTCCCGCCACGACATCATGCCCCAGCTCCACCATAAACCCGACATTCTTCGCCACCGTACCCCCGGCAAATAGTACAAAGTTCTCCGGGAACGTAAACTCCGTCTTGTTTTCAACCACACCGGCATCGGCCCCGGCCGGATTCTGCTGCTGAAAGCTCCAATTGCGCACAGCGTTGCCGACGAGGCGGAAGGCCAGGTATTTGCCGACATCGTCGAGTGTGACATCTCCGAGTTTTTTCTTTCCGGTGAACCCACCGTCTTCCGTTCCAGGCAACTGATAGCCGTTTTCCAAGAACCGTTGACCAAATGTATTGAGGACCGGCGGCGCCATATGACAGGCGGTGCAGTTCACGTCGTATTTCCTGGCAAAGGCCGGAATCGCCTGAGCCTTGTTTGGCAACACCAGACAGGACAGTGCGATCAGGATAAGGATCCCTGTCCCCACGGTCAGGATAAATATGCGGCGCAACATGTGCGTGCTTCTTACCTCGAAACAATGTGCCGGTTGTTCAGGCGAGCAGGTAACTCCGGTTGGCTCCCCCCCCCCCGTGTGACTACGTAGAAGACTAGCACCTAGCTGCGAGTAGGCAAGCAATTCAAGAAATTCGAATCAGTCCTCTAACGATCAGAGCGCATAGGCGGTTCCCCCCATGAGCGGTGTCTCTTGTGGTTGAGGAATGGTAACCAGGATTGTCGTCCCTTTCCCCGGAGCAGATTCGATGGTCAAGCGCCCTTGAAGTTTTCTGGCATGAGTCGTCATGCTCATGAGCCCAGGGCTGTTGTTTCCGATCTCGGCGACCCTAAATCCAATCCCGTCATCCTGGATTTCCAGCCTTGCGGTTCCCTCCCCTAGCCCGAATCGAATCGTGCCGGAGCCGGCTTGTGCATGATGCACGACGTTACTGACCGCTTCCTGTGCGAACGCGAGGAGATGGATTTCTTGCTCCACGGATAGTCGGCCTGCGGCCACGGGGTCAACGTCGATCAGGAAGGGGGGGCAGGGCCAAAAGTCGTTTCGCTGGGCCAGCAGCTGCAGCGATTGTAATAGACTATCGTGGGATGCCGTTCGAGGCTCAAGCCGTGAGATAAAGTCACGGGTCTCTTGAATGACCCGATGCAGATGAGACAGTGCCTGATCAAGTTGTTTTGGGGCACGGTCCGGGGCTTGAATAAGTAGGAGCTTTGAGGCTTCCAGCCCCATGCTCACCGCCGAGAGAGACTGCAGCAGGCTGGCATGCAGATCGTAATACAGCTGAGCCCGTTCTTCTCCGAGCTGGTGGAGCCGCTGTGCGCTACGCTCTTTCATTTCTTCCATATGCCGTCGTTCAGTCACATCACGGATGATGATTGTGTAGTGGGAGGCTCCGGCTATGTTCATTTTGCTCACTGAAAGCTCGACGGGGAACGAGGTGCCGTCCATACGTCGACCAACAGCTTCTTCGTTGGAGCCGACCACTAGGTGCAGCTGCTCATAGCCGTTTTTTAGACGGTCGGAGTCACGTGGTGTTCGGAAAAGGAGAGGTTGAATCCCCCGGCCGAGCAATTCGGCCACACTATGGCCGAAGAGGGCACATGCCGCTGGATTGACCGATTCAATGATCCAGTGGGCATCTGTGACCAGGATCCCGTCTGCGGCATTGTCCACGAGGCTGCGGAGGCGAGTTTCCTTCTCGCGCAGCGCTTCCAGTGACCGGATCGCCTGCGCGTGTGCCTCCTCAAGGTCGTTTGTCCGTGCGATGACCTTGGCTTCAAGAGCCTGCGTGAGATCCTGCAGGGCGCGTGTCTGTGCGCTCATCGCGATGGCTGTTCCGGTTGCCACGGTGAGGAGCCGTTCGAAATCCCCGCGAGGGGTGTCTTGAGATACAGAGTGAGCGAGAGAAGACTCTCCAGACCCGAGCGGGACGCCTGCCGATTGCAGTGTCGCCACGACGCCCTGCAGCACTGTGGACGTTTTTAGAAGCACTCGCCGGATGGCATACAGACCGACCAGCATGATGGCTACCGTGACAGCGAGAAGTCGCCAGAGTGTTTGATCTCGCTCGCGTTCGATCTGGGCGAGAGAGACAACCAGGCGGACCCAGGCCGTGAGTTCATCTCGGTCAAACAATGGTTCGATAATGACGAGCGTCGGCTGTCCCTCGTTCAATGATATTTCACGGATGACTTCGCGTTTCGTTTTCCGAGCTTCGAGCCATGCAGGATCGTTCAGAACGGTTCCGATCCGCCCCGGTTGCTTTGCGGCAACGACCAGACTGTCGTTGTCCACGATGTCGATTTCGAGTAGAGAGTCGTCTTGCACGTATAGCTGCAACGATTCCTGGAGGCGATAGAGATTGTCGAGTACGGCGGCAGAGCCAACGACGGCGAATGTGCGGGCGACGGCCCGCGCCCTCTCTTCTGCCGCCTGTCGGAGCGCATGGCTTTGCTGAGCGATGAGGACTCCTGTTCCTGCTCCCATGACAAGGAACAGAATGAGACTGAGGCTCACCCCAAGCCGAAGGCCATAGTTGCGAGTCCATGCATGTCGCATGCGTCCCGTGATTGAGAGGGAAAAAGTCTGCATTGGTTCAACTCACCTGTCCATGCGCCGACCGTGACCGGTCTTGTCTTCACGAAACTCAAATGTGGCGGTCGCTTCTCCGTTTGGGGGAACCGATACATGTGCCTGAAGTTGCCCCAGGCGTTCATGCCAGACGGAGATGTCATGGTGGCCCGCCGGCACGTTCAGGATTCTGGTATTCCCATGATCATCAGTCACACCAAAATATGGATGTGTCGAAGCCAGTACGTAGCCCCCCATAAATTTATGGACATCACATTGCACTCGATACAGGCCCGGTTTCGCCACGGTCTTGGCAACCGGGCGAGCGTTTACCACCATGGCCACGTTAATGAAGGTTCGCATCTCATAATTAATATGTGTGTTGTGCATGATCGGATCTTGGTTGTGGATCTCGATTGGCGACCCTGTCTGAAGGGACATCACATGGGGCGAAAAGGAACATCGAGAGTTGGAAAGAACATTCGGCGCCATTCCTGCCGGTGCTGTTTCCGGTGCAGAGATGCCATCGATTGTGACCACTGCATCTTTAAGTCCACCTGAGGGAGAATGGACCGTCAGGGACTGGAGGAGGACCTGTGTGCCACAGATCTCAGGATTGCGGGTGACGATCACGCCTGTCGGGGGTGGTATCGTGCCATGATAGAGCACCTGCACAGTCACCACCCCCTGTTCCGTCTGTGCCAAGGCTGGAGGCACATTTGAAATAATCAGTGCGAGGAACAGAGCAACCAACAGCATGGGGTACCTCCTCGATCGATGATCGATCCATGAGCAGGGCAGATTCATGAGTTGTCCTCCGACAGGAGGTCGAGCTTGAGCACGCCGGCGCTTGTGACGAGCTCATTCTTAATAGCATAGGCTGTCAGGCTGGCCGTGGTCCTCAGGTTGAGCTTGGTCATGAGGCTCGCACGATGTTTTTCTACGGTTCTGACACTGATGCAGAGACTCTCAGCGATCTCTTTGCTCGTGGCTCCTTCGGCAACCAATTTCAAAACCTCACATTCACGATCGGACAGCCTTTGCCATGGACCCTCTTCACTTGAGAGCTTGGATTGATTTCCCAGATATCCACAGAGCACTTTGTCCGTGATCATCGGGCTCAGGTAGGTTTTCCCTTGAGCCACGCTGTGAATGGCTGTTCTAAGTTCTTCGAATGACGACTCTTTGAGGAGATATCCGGCGGCCCCTGAATGAAGAGAAGCCCGCACGATTGGCTCGGACATGTGAACGGTGAGAACCAGACACTTGACAGTGGGATGGGAAAGTCTTACCTGGCGGATTATCTCGGTTCCATGCATTCCGGGCAAAGACAGATCTAGAAGAACGATGTCCGGTAGGAGTGTGGCGAGCAAGCGTAGCGCATCGGTGCCGTTGCCTGCCTCGCCGATGACGTGAAGTTGTGGATCAAGGGCTAACAGAGAGGCTAATGCTTCCCGAACGAGGGTATGGTCTTCCACCAGAAGAATCCGAATTCGTGAGTCTGAGGCAGGGGGGGTCTCTTCTCCTGAAGGGGCGTGATTCGAAGCGCCATCCGGACTTGAAGGCTTCTTGTGGCTCGATCGGTGGTTCATAAGGTATGCCCTGACTGCAGGGCGAGAACAAATTATCCCAAGCCCACTTATCCCATGGCCGAGCTATGTTGCAAAATACATTCGTAAATCCGACCAGTTGTGCGTGTGTGGAGCAAGTCTGTTTCCGGAATAGGCAAGACAATCGCAGTACTGGAGTTAACCTGAAAAGTGCGACGCGGGTTAAGGCAATACCGCTGATGAGATAGCGGAAAATGACTTCAAGGGAACACCGGGTAGATCGTTCTTGTGGTTTTTTGAAGTGGGATTGCCGTCAGGGTCTCATTCGACGGCGATGAGGTTTTTGATTCGGTCGTACGCGGTATCCGACAGAATGTGTTTCTGTATCAACTCCGTCTTGCTGTGATAGGGCCGGCCTTCAATGATCTGTCGGGCTAGCGTTACGCTCATGCCAGGCAACACAACGAGTTGCTCAATCGATGCCCTATTCAAGTCAACCGGCTCTATGGGACCGGCAGGTGTCTGTAGTGGGCGCTCCAATCGTTCCAATGGAATGTCCAGCGGGCGCTGGAGTTGGGGGTCAATCTGCGGCCCGGTCCTGTCGGCAGCGAAGGCAACTGTGCATAGGCAAGTAAGACTCAGCATCAGGAAGCAGGAGACGGAAAGCCATAGATGCGTGACCCGACATACGAGAGAACGGAGGCGTGGTGATTGAGGCATGGGATCCTTTGTGCGAGAAGGTGGTTTCTATATCGTTAGACGCGATAAGGCGTCCGGCGTTTCCGCTGCAAGAGAGAGTATGGAATCGAAGGGTTAAACGACAGACACCTATGGAAGGATCACAACCTCGTGATTTTGAAAGTGGAGCAGGAAGAGGGTGCGGCACGCTGGGAGCAGAGGCTGGCAAAATGGGTTAGAAGAGGCGCTGTCATCCAGCAGTGACTACTTGGACAGAGTCCTCGGCGGGCTCAGCTTGTTGGCCCGATGCGCCTCCAAGTCGATCTGCTTGAGGGCACTGAGCTGATCGGTCAACTCCGCGATCCGTTTTTCGCGATCACGAATCTGCCGCTGAAGAATAGGGACGGCGACATCCTGGGTTTTGGCCGATTCCACGGTTCGCCCTGTGGCCGTCGTACGGGCAGTTCGCGGTTGCCCCAGCCATGTGCGTACCAACCCCTTCATCACCCCTAGTAACGCGCCTTGTGGTTCATCGGCAGAAGTGGAGAGGGCACGCCGGTGGGCTAGGAACCGAATCCAGCGCGCACTGGAATCCGCGAAGGGGCCGTTCGGCGCGGTGGCCAGCGCTTGTTGAAAGGAGGCCGCCGCCGCCTCGCCATTCTGGAATAGCGCGAGCATCGCCTGGGTGAAATACACCTGATCGCAGGACTGATCCTGCGTGCAGGTGCGGAGAAGCGGTTCTTGTTCTCGCTGGATCGCGTGCAAGAGCGCAGTGTCAGACGCCTCGGCGCGAAAGATCGGCGACGAAGCCGGTGCCGGAGCTGTCGGCGGGGCTCCGGGCAACATCGTACAGCCCCAGAGCATTCCCATCAGCACGAGCCCATATTCATACCGAAGCCGCATTACTCACCCCTTGTTGCGTCGAGCGTCCAGTGTCGGCACTGAGACAAGTGTAGCAGATAACATGGATTTTGCCGGTCTATTCCCGCTCCTCGTGCTTGCCGCGCGCCACGTCGCAGTCTCGTTACGAACCGTTATGAATAATGTGGGGTAACAGTTTTTCTTGTAACCGAGACTGAGAGAAGGGTACTATAGTGTCGAATGTCTCAGCTATGCCGAGACCTTTTAAGGGAGCTGCTCTGAACATTTCAACGAACTCATTGACAATCCGGTCATCCTCGTATTTATAAGGTGTTGTGATAACGATCCGTTTATGCTTTTCCGTCCTCATCTTTGGGCTGCTGCTAAGCACCATATTCCCGGCCGTGCAGATCGGGTGGTCATTCAATATCCTGTGCGGTTCGACCGGCGATACCAGGAGTGGGCAAACCTGCGATTTCAGCGAGGCAGGGGCGGTGGCCGATTCCGAAGACGATTCGCCGCAAGAGACGCAGGAGGGCTACGTCGTTTCTCGGGTGCCTGTGTCAGATGGCGATTCAAGCCGCTTGCATGCCTCAATGAACGAGAGTCCTCCGTCCATCCTTCTGGTCTCCCGGCTCATACACCCTCCGACCGGATCGAGTTAGCGCAGCGACGAAGGTCTGTTTCGTCTTCGATCTCGATCAGACAACCTCATCGTGACTCCGAAGGAGACAGTAGATGCTGGCTCGGTTATGGAATTGTGCCCTATTGATGATCGTGATGGCAGCGGGGGCGAGTGGGGCACTGATGCCGTCCTTCAGTCAGGCGAAGGAGCAGACGCCCACGTTCGATCTCGATCACATCATTAACTTGGCGCTGGAGCGGAACCCGGCGATCGCAGGCGCCCAAAGCGTGATCCAACAGGATGAAGGCAGGCGGACCCAAGCCGGGGCCTATCCCAACCCCACGCTCGGCGGCGGTACTGGGAGCGGCGCACTTCGAGACCCTACCACCGGCGGGCCACGTGTGACCGAGTATAACTTGACGCTACATCAGACTGTGGAATGGCCGGGCATGCGGGCAGCCCGTAAGGATGCGGCAGAAGCCGGTCTGGCCGGCGCGACGGTTGGCCTCGATGAAGCCAAGCTCAATCTCATTGCGGAGGTCAAGCAGGTATTCTACGAACTGCTGTTGGCGGAACGGACGGTGGACCTTCTCCAGCAGAATTTGGAGATTGTTCAGGAAGTGGCGCGTATCGTAAAGGCTCGCGTCCGATCCGGCGAGGGCCCTCAATTCGAATCGGTGAAGGCGGAAGTGGAGGTGCTCAAGGCCAAGCAAGAGATGACGAAAGCCAAGAATGCCGTGCGCGTGAAACTTGTCGGATTGGACACCTTGACATCGGGGGCCTTGGGGCCTCGCTACAAGGTGCAAGGGGATTTCCGGTCGCTTCGGGAACATCTGGATCCGGAGCAGATGGCGGCGAGGGATCTGTCGCAACATCCGGTTCTCAAACGCCATGGGAAACTGGTGGAGCAGGCTGAATTTACCGTTTCCAAAGAACGGCAGGCCCGTGTGCCGAACGTGACCTTCTTTGGCGGGTATGCCAGGGACGCAGGCCGAGAGGCGGTGATTGCAGGTGCGAGCCTGCCGACGCCATTGTGGTATCTGCAACAAGGGCACATTGCGACGGCGCTCGGCACCCAACGAAAAGAAGAGGCAGAGCTGCTTCGTGCCAGGAACGAGATCAACCGTGCTATCAACCAACATGCTCGCGAGGCGGAAACGGCGCAGGAACAGATCCTCGTCTATGAGGAAGGGCTCTTGAAACAAGCACAAGAAGCGCTTCGCATCGCCCAATTGAGCTTCCGCCAGGGTGCCTCCAGCCTCCTGGATGTTCTCGATGCCCAACGGGTCCAACGCCAGATTACCGTGGATTACAATCTGGCGCGCTTTGAACTCTCTCTGGCGCTTACGCGGTTTGAACGCGCCTTGGGTGGCCCACTCTAATTCTGAAAAGGACAGATGCGCGGTATGGTCATTTACTCCCACCGATATGCAACTCGATGCGAGTCTTATGCGCGTCCGCGAGGCCATCTGCGCGCGATGTGCAGCATCTTCTTCGGCCTGCTGCTGGTGGCCTCCTTCACGGGCTGTGACCGTGCGCCGACCCCGGCCCCGGCTGAGGAGAACAAGACAAAACATTCGGCAGGCGAAGCGCGTCTTGTTCGGCTCCCATCGGATGAAATCACCCGATCTGGCGTGACGGTGGAGCCGGTTGGACGAACGACATTTCGTACCTACCGTACCTTCCCCGGCGTCGTACGGCCGAACGAGAACGCGTTGGCGAATATTACGACCCTCGTCCGTGGGCGGGTGGCCGAGGTGCATGCCGACTTGGGGCAGATGGTCAAAGCCAATCAGCTGTTGGTGGTGCTCCATAGCGGTGATCTCGGACTAGCCCAGTCTGCCTATCTCAAGGCCCGCGCGCGGCGGCATGTCGCGGTGCAGGCCTATGAGCGGGCGCAGTTTCTTTACCAAGAGAAAGTCATCGGCCAAGCGGAGGCGCAGCGCCGCGAAGGAGAAATGATCGGTATCCGCGCCGAGACTCAGGAGGCGCGTGAAGGGCTCCGGTTGTTGGGCATGGGCGACAAAGAAATCGGAATTCTTGAGCGGACCCAAACAATCCGCTCGCAGGTTTCCATTGTGGCGCCCTTTGCCGGCCGGGTGATCACGCGCGACCTCACCAAAGGCGAGTTGGTGGAAACAACCCATAAACTGTTTGCGGTGGCCGATCTCTCGACGGTTTGGGTGGTGGCTAATGTATCGGAAAAAGATGTCTCCTATGTGCAGCGCGCGACTGCCGTTGCGAATCAGCCGGTCGAGGTCTTTGTGACTGCCTATCCCGACGAGGTGTTCCAGGGGACCGTCTCCTATGTCGGCGATGTCCTCGACCCCGCGACACGGACCATGCAGGTGCGCCTCATCTTGGACAATTCCAAGGGTCACCTGAAGCCGGAGATGTTTGCCACGATCCGCGTCTCGTCCGAACCGGTCGCGGATGTCCTGGTCGTTCCTGAAGCAGCCGTTCAGCATGATCGGGATCGCAGCTTCGTGTTTGTGCAAAAGGAACCAGGTATCTTTGAAGCGCGGACCATCAAAGTGGGCGAGAAAAATGGAGTCTTCGCCGAGGTTCTCGAAGGGTTGCGGGAAGGGGAAGTGGTCGTCAAGGAAGGAGCCTTTACCTTGAAATCCGAGCTGTTGAAGCCCAAAGACTAAGCATGGTTGATAAACTTCTTGAGTTTTCTCTTCGCCGTCCCTTACTCATCCTCACGTTCGCCGGCCTCCTGACCCTTTTGGGGGCCTATGCCTTCCGTACGATTTCGATCGACGCGTTTCCCGATGTGACGAGCGTGCTCGTGCAAATCGTCACAAAAGCGCCTGGCTTGTCCCCCGAAGAAGTCGAGCGGCTGGTGACCTTTCCCATCGAACAACAAGTCACCGGGGTTCCGCATCTGACGGAACTACGTTCGCTCACCAAAGTAGGGCTGTCGTTGATTACGGTGGTGTTCGACGATCATATGGACATCAACCTTGCCCGCCAACTCGTACTCGAACGGCTGATCGAAGTGCAGGAGAATTTACCGCCCGGGTCTGAACCGAGCATGGCGCCGAACAGCACCGGACTGGGAGAGATATATCAGTATTATCTGGAAGGCCCTCCTCATGCCGGCCTGGATGCCGCCGCGGTAGAACATGAATTGATCGAGCAGCGAACTGCGCTGGACTGGATTATCCGGCCGTTGCTCAAGGGTGTTCCCGGAGTGATCGACGTCAACTCGCAAGGCGGGTATGTCAAACAGTATCAGGTGCTCGTCGAGCCTGAACTGTTGCGCAAATACGATCTCGCGCTGCACGAGGTGTTCGCCGCCGTGGCAAACAACAACGCGAATGCCTCCGGCAATGTGCTGGAGACCCATGCTGAAAAGTACATTGTCCGCGGCGTGGGGATGATCCGGAAATTGAGCGACATCGAGGACATCGTCGTCAAGGAAGTGGGCGGCACTCCGGTGCACATCCATGACGTCGCCCAGGTACAAATCGGTCATGCCATTCGCCATGGCGCTGTCGTCTTGAACGGTGAGCGTGAGGTGGCGGCCGGGATCGTGCTCATGCTGCGCGGCGGTAACGCCCGCGACGTCGTGGAAGGCATCAAAGGCAAGATCGCCGAGATACAGGAGAAGGGACTGCTGCCGGCAGGATGGCGGATCGTTCCCTTTTACGATCGTATCGAATTGATCTCCGCCGCCTTGACGACCGTCTATAAGGCGTTGGGAGAGGGTATTCTCCTGGTGGTGGTCGTGCTGTTCTTGTTCCTGGGCGATACCAGGAGCGCCTTGATCGTGGCGGCGACGCTCATCCTGACGCCGCTCGTGACGTTCTTCGTGATGGATCGGTTCGATCTCACGGCCAATCTGATGTCCTTGGGCGGTCTGGCCATCGCCATCGGCATGATGGTCGATGCTTCTGTGGTACTGGTGGAAAACATCCACCGGCATATGTCGGATCCCCGTCACCAGGGGCTGCCTCGACAGGCCCTCATCCTCAATGCCGCTCGTGAGGTCGCCCGCCCTGTCGTCTTCGGTATCATCATCATCATCATCGTCTTTATGCCCATCCTCTCATTCGAAGGTATGGAAGGCAAAATGTTCAAGCCGATGGCCTATACCATCATGATTGCCCTGATGGTGTCGCTCATTTTATCGATCACCCTGTCGCCGGTGTTGTGTTTACTGACTTTGAAGGCGGGGCACGCCGACTCCGAGCCCTGGGTACTCCGATGGGCCAAGCGTCTCTATCTTCCTATGCTGCGCTGGGCGTTAGGACATCGGAACACGGTGCTGATAGCTACTGGACTCATGTTGGCAGGAAGTATCGCGCTCTTTCCATTTTTAGGATCGGAGTTTGTGCCCATTCTGAATGAAGGCACGATGTCTCCCCTCACGATCCGCTTGCCGAGCATTTCGTTGGAGCAATCAATCAAGATCGAACGGGAGGTGCAGAAAGCGGTGCTGGAGTTTCCCGAAGTGCAGATGATGGTGTCTAAAATCGGACGTACGGAGTTGGCGAACGACCCGCAAGAGCCGAATGAAAGCGATTCCGTCGCGGTGTTGCATCCGATTGAGACCTGGACGACGGCCTCCACCATGGCGGGGCTGAAAGAGCGAGTCCGCGAGCGGCTGGCACAGGTGCCAGGCGCCAACTTTCTCCTCAGTCAGCCGATCCAGCAACGGGTGGACGAATTGATTTCGGGGGTACGTGCAGAGGTGACCGTCAAACTGTTCGGTCCAGACCTGGAGGAGCTGCGTCTCACGGGAGACAAGATTGCCGGCGTCCTCGGCACGATTCGTGGCGTCAAGGATTTAAAAATAGAACAACTCTTCGGCCAGCCCTACATTACAATCGATATCGATCGGGGTAAGATCGCCCGGCACGGTATCAATGTTTCGGATGTCCGCGAGGTCATTGCAACCGCGATCGGAGGAGAAATTGCGACCAGGGTCTATGAAGAGAATCGACGGTTCAATTTGGTCGTGCGGTTTCCGGAACAGTATCGGAACAGCATCGAGACCATCGGGAATATTCGACTGACGGACGGCAGCGGAGCCTTCATTCCCCTCAGCGATCTCGGTACCATCCGGATGCACGAGGGACCGGGGCGTATCAACCGCGATCATCTCCAGCGGTATCTGCCGGTCAGCTTCAATACGCACGGGCGGGACATTGGAGGCATTGTGGCTGAGGCGCAGCAGCGGATGGCCCGGGAGGTTCGGCTCCCGGAAGGGTACCATGTCGTCTGGGGCGGATCGTTCGAAAATATGGAGCGGGCGCTGGGCCGGATCAAGATCATTGTCCCGATCACCATTG
>CAMDRK010000024.1 GCA_945906715.1 Nitrospira lenta | reverse complement strand
TCGGAACAAAAAGGTGAACGCCGCTTCCTCCTCAAGCGAGATGCACAAGTCCCTTTCGTCATGATGGGCTATCGCGTGCCGAACTTTACGAGCGAAGACTCGTACGCTCTCGACATCCTGGATTCAATTCTGTCGCATGGGAAAAGTTCACGCCTGTACCAGAGCCTCGTGTATGAGCAGAAATCGTCGCTCGCAGTCGGAGCAGAATACAACTTACTGCAGACCGATCCTGGCCTTTTCTACTTCTATGCCCTCGTGAGCCCAGGCCAAAGACCGGAGGTAGTTGAAGAAGCCCTTCATCGAGAGATCAAACGCCTCCAGGCCGATCCGCCGACAGAGCAGGAACTCCAACGGGCGAAGAACCAGGTTGAAGCCACCCATATCTTCGAGCAGGACTCCAACTTCCGGCATGCCATGTTACTCGGACAAGCTGAATCCGTCGGCGCCGGGTGGCGGAAAATCGACCAGTTTGTCGAACGGATTCGTGCAGTGACGGCCAAAGATATCCAACATGTCGCCCGCCACTATTTGACGGAAGACAATCGGACCGTCGGCACATTGATTCCCGTGCCACCCAAACAACCAGAAACACCCTCCACCGCGGCGCAACAGGGGAAACCCTAATCATGCCAACGGCGAGACAATTGCCTATCGCGCCTCAACGACTGACTCTCCAGATCTTCGTGATGGGACTCTGCGCCTTCTTCTTGGCAAGCGGTCCCAGCGCGGCAGCAGAGATTGCGCCGACAAAATTTGTGACGACAAACGGCATCACGGTGCTCGTCCTTGAGCAACATTTCCTTCCTATCGTAGAAATCCACGCGCTGATCAAGGCTGGTTCTGCGCAGGATCCTTCCGACAAGGCAGGCCTCGCGAACCTCGTCGCCAGCCTCCTGGACGAAGGAACAACTACACGTACGTCAAAACAGCAGGCCGAGCAAATCGATTTCGTCGGCGGAACCCTGGAAGCCAAAGCCTCAGAGGATTTCACCACCGCCTCCGCCCGCGTGCTCAAAAAAGACATCGACCTCGGATTTACCCTGCTCGCGGACATGCTGCAACGCCCTGCATTTCATAAGCAGGAATTTGAACGGATTCGCACCCAACTTCTTGGTGAGATGGCAAGCGACAACGATGACCCTGGCCATATCGCCATGAAGGCCTTCAATCAGCTCGTCTTCCACGGACACCCCTACCGCTGGCCTGTCAATGGAACGGAAGAAACGCTTGCCAAGATCACTCTGGCCGATGTGCAAGCCTTCTATGGCCGGGAATATTCCCCCTCCCAAATCATCCTGACCATCGTCGGCGACGTGACGCTTGAACAGGCCACCACACTGGTGCAGACCCATTTTGAAACCTGGAAACAAGGGACGTCGACAGCACGGAGCACGAAAAAGCCCGCGCCTGTCGAGAGGAGAACGGTCCAGCTCATCGAAAAGGATCTCACCCAATCCACTATTGTGCTTGGCCATGGGGGTCTTCCGCGTGCGCACCAGGATTTCTATTCGGTCACGGTGATGAATTACATCCTGGGGGCCGGTGGATTTTCCTCCCGCTTGATGGATTCGATTCGGGACAAGCAGGGATTGGCCTATGGGATCATGAGCCACTTCGACGCTCGGTTGATGCCTGGTTCTTTCTGGGTCAACCTCCAAACCAAGACGGAGACGACGAATCAAGCCATCACCGGCGTCCTGGCTGAAATCAAGTCGATTCGCGACTCACCCGTATCCGACCAGGAATTGTCCGAGGCCAAATCATTCTTGATCGGCAGCTTTCCCTTACGGTTTGATTCCACCGCGAAACTCGCGCAGGTGCTTGCCCAAGTGGAGTTTTACGGTCTGGGGTTCGAATACTTTACGCAATACCCAAAATGGATAGAGCGGGTCACGAAGGAAGACGTCCAGCGTGTCGCCAAACAGTACCTAGACCCCAAACGGTACGCCTTAGTGGTAGTGGGCAACATCGCCAAAGCCAAGGTCAAGCGGTAGGCAACAGTGCAGGGACTCACCATGATGACCGAATCCCTCAACGGTAAACTCGCGACACTCCGCCGGGCGATTTTTGATATGCAGTCTGTCCTGGTCGCCTACTCCGGCGGGATTGACAGTACCGTCGTCTTAAAAGTTGCCCAGGAGCAACTCGGTGCACAGGCGTTGGCCGTCACTGCTGTCTCTCCGACGTTTCCCACGATCGAACTCGACGGTGCGAAGCAGGTGGCCTTGGAGATCGGCGCGCGGCATGAACTGGTCTATACCGATCAACTCGATATCCCAGCCTTCGTGCAGAACGATGCAGCCCGCTGCTTCCATTGCAAGACCGACCTCTATCAATTGCTGGACGGACTACGCGAGCCGCGAGCACGACGATGGGTTGTAGATGGGACGAATCTCGACGATCTCGGTGACGATCGGCCAGGAATCAAAGCCGCTCGCGAGTGGAAAGTTCGAAGCCCGCTGGTCGAAGCCTCTCTCTCCAAGTCCGACGTACGGGCACTCGCCCAAGCGTTAGGACTCTCGAATTGGGATAAGCCGGCAGCGGCCTGCCTCTCTTCACGAATTCCGCGCGGCACTCCAATCACGATCGAGAGCCTCCGTCGCGTGGAGCAGGCTGAAGAGATTCTACAGGCTGAGGGATTTCGTCATGTACGTGTGCGGGAACACGGAGAGCTGGCGCGAATCGAGGTCGGAGCAGAGGACTTTTCTCGGCTGAATCAGCCGGACCTGCGCGCGCACATCAGCGCCCGTCTCCGCAAGGCAGGGTTTCGCTTTGTCTGTGTGGATTTGGAAGGATACAGATCAGGCGGGGTCAGCCTGGGCTAACCCCGCCTGGTCCGAGCGTTACCGTTGATAGGACTTTGACAGAGCCTCAAGCGCCTCGTCTGCAAATTTACGGTGGTCCGCTTCGTTCAGACTTCGCTGGACAACTTTCTCGGCAACCATCAGAGCCAACTCGGTGGTTTGAGCACGAATATCCTGAATCGCCTTGCGACGCTCATGATCGATTTCACGCGTCGCATCGCCTTTGATCCGCTCGGCCTCGGTCGTCATCCGCTGCTCATTTTCCTCCATGAGCCGCTGCGCCCGTTCCTTCGCGGCAGCCAGAATTCCATCCGCCTCTTTCGCAGCCATATTTAGCTTGGCCTCGTACTCCTTGAGCTTCCGTTCGGCCTCAGACCGGTGATGCTCAGCTTGATCGAGGCTGTCCTTGATTTTCTTTTCCCGTTCTTCCAGCATGCCCAAGATGCCGGGAAAGGCGAACTTGTAGAGCACAAAGAAGAGAATCGCGAACGACACGACTTCCCAGAAAATCAGGGAAGAGAAAAAGTGAGATTCAAACTGCGGCATATCAACTCCCCGGGGTAGAAGGGTACGGGTGTATGGGGGTACCCCATTATCCCATTACCCCTGTAGCCCGTTTATTTCCGAAAGCCCATGATGATGAAGGCAATGACCAGGCCGTACAGCGCGATGGCTTCCACCAGCGCGAACCCGATCCACATATACTTCGTGACGCGGCCTTCCGCTTCCGGCTGGCGCGCCACCACTTCAATCATCTTCCCGAAGATGTAGCCGATTCCTACACCAGCTCCGGCAAACCCTGCCGCAGCACACCCCATACCTATCAACCCTGCTGCTGCTGAATCCATTGTCGTCTATCCTCCTTTAATAAAAACTCACTGTAACTCAGAACTGGCTGATCGACATGTCCTCCGGTAAGGCCGCAAGGAACGAACACCCTTCGGCGTACTGATTGTGTCCGTCGAAGAGTGACGGCGACTGAGAACGCTACTGGAGAGCAGTTTCGGCAGCCTGTCAGTGCGCATGGCCATCATCACCGTGCAAATGAAATGCGTCCCCTAAATAGACACAGGTCAACATCGTAAAAATATAGGCTTGAATGAACGCGATACCGACTTCCAATCCATTTATCGCAATCGTGAACGCAAAGGGCAACCACCCAATCAACAGTCCACCACTGATCGCCATGCCGAACAGAACCCCGAGAAGCACGTGGCCCGCCGTCATATTCGCAAATAACCGAACGGCCAGAGATATGGGCCGCGCCACCTGACTCATTATCTCAATCGGTATCATCAATGGCACCAGCCACCCGGGGGTACCAGGCGGAACGAGAACGCCAAGGTACTTCACCCCATGCAACATGAATCCCATCACCAAGCTGAGCCCGTACACCAGGAAGGAGAACACGGCCGTCACGATAATCTGACTCGTCACGGTGTAGCTGCCGGGGATCATCCCGATCAGATTACAGAAGAGAATAAAGAGAAACAGGGTGGCGATGAGAGGGAAAAATCGCATCCCCTCTTTACCCATCGTATCCATGATCATGCTGCGAATGAAATCCACCATCATCTCCGCCAGGCTCTGCAACTTGCCGGGTACCAGCTTGCGCGCCGATCCTGCCATCACCATGAGCACCGTCACCAGGGACACGACCACCCACATCATGACAACGGCCTTATTGATGGAAATATCCAATCCGCCAAGCGAAATCGGGATCCAGTCATGAAGTTCGAACGGATGAAGGGGACTTTCTTCCATGGCTCTTTCGTACTTTCGTTATTGAGCGACGTTACGTCTTCGGCCACCGCTGCGCCGACCGGTACGCATTCCTGATCCCTGCCACGACACCCAACACAAGACCTCCGACCATCCCCCAAGGGGTAGAATCAAAGAGGTAGGTGTCACAGACCCATCCCAATCCTCCTCCGACAATCAGTGCAGCGACCAGATCTGTTCCGATCCTGACTGCTTGGCCGAGCCCGGCGTACAATGGATCTTGTGAAGGGGGCATGTCGTACCCACGGTGGAGAGTGCTTTGCGGCCCATGACGCAAAGACTCTGCCGATTGCGGGCGCGCAATTCAAACAGAATCACTATGAAATTGTCAAGTCATCCAGGTGCTGTGACACAGCCGAAACAGTGGGATATAGTGAGTGCGGCCTATGTGTAGAGCGATACACGGTTACCCATGACTCGTTTCTCCCAACCATCATTCCTTAGCGGGCCTCCACAGCCCCTGGTCTTCTCGCTGGACGGCCAAGGAAGGACACCGTTTGAGCTGTACCGCTTGATTGCTTCACCTTCTCAGCCATCGTTCCTACTCGACAGCGGGAAAGGCACCGATGGCGGGAATCACTTTTCATTCCTAGGGAGCAACCCCTTTGCAGTGTTAACTGGGCGACAAGGACAGGCCGCCCTTCGCACCCACGAAGGACGCGAATACTTCTCGCAAGATCCCTTTGGAGCCCTCTGTCGCCTATTCGCTGCCCCCCCCATAGAGCCTCCTCCAGGCCTACCCCGTTTTTTTGGCGGAGCCATCGGCTACCTCAGCTACGACCTCGTGCGCGAATTTGAAACACTCCCATCCATGGCCAAAGACGATCTGCAGCTGCCTTATCTGCAATTCGGCCTGTATGACCTCATCACCGCGATTGATCATCAAACCGATCGTCTGCAGATTATTTTTTGCCCGCCCATGGAACGATTTCTAGGAGAGCCCCGCGAGAAGCTCTATCACGAGGGCTTAGACCGGCTGGCCGAGTGCGAAGCCAGATTGGGCGGAAGGCCCGCCCCCCTCAAGAATCTTCCCCCCCTCGATCAGATGGCCTTTCACCCCGACCAAACCAGGGAGGCCTACCTCGATCGAGTCCGACGCTGCCAAGGGTACATTGCAGCTGGAGACATCTACCAGGCCAACCTGTCGCATCGATTCACCCTGCAACCCCCCAGCGCCTACCACGATGGCACAGATCGACAGCCCTACGAGCAGGAGCTCTATCGACGTCTACAAGCGGTCAACCCCTCGCCCTTCTCAGGGCTTATGCACTTCGACGATGTGACGTTAATCAGTTCTTCGCCCGAACGGCTGGTCCGTTTGCACAACCGGCAGGCGGATACGCGACCGATTGCTGGAACCAGGCCACGCGGACTCGACGCACTCGACGATCAACGCCTCATCGGCGAATTACTTGCGAATGAAAAGGAGCGAGCGGAACACCTCATGCTCGTCGATCTCGAACGAAACGACCTGGGCCGCGTCTGCCAATACGGCAGCGTGCAGGTCGATGAATTCATGGCGATTGAGCAATACTCCCACGTCAGCCACATCGTATCCAATATTAGCGGCGCCTTAAAGCCTGACGCCACACCCTTCGATCTGATTCGAGCGTTATTTCCTGGAGGCACTATCACGGGCGTACCGAAGATTCGCTGCATGGAGATTATCGAAGAGCTGGAACCGGTATGCCGTGGCCCCTACACCGGATCGTTTGGGTACATCGGCTGGAATGGCGACCTTGATATCAATATCGTGATTCGAACTTTGGTATGGTGTGCAGGAAAGGGGTACTTGCAGGTCGGTGCCGGGATTGTCGCCGACTCTGATCCGGCCAAAGAATACGAGGAAACGATTCAGAAGGCCCAGGCATTTTTTAGCGCACTACGACAGAACTAACAGATGTGGATTTACCTCAATGATCGGTTCGTAAAAGAAGAGGACGCCGTCGTCTCCGTCTTCGATCATGGCTTCCTCTATGGCGATGGCGTCTATGAAACGATTCGCTCTTACGGGAGCCGAATCTTCATGCGAGACCAACATCTTGCCCGGCTTCGACGGTCTGCGGACGCGATCGGCCTGGCTATCCCCATTCTTGAGTACAGATGGCCGGCGCTCCTCCACGAAGCGATGACACGGAATGACGTCGGGCACGAACGCACCGACGCATACCTTCGCATTACCATCTCCCGAGGGGCCGGCGACATCGGTCTTGATCCAGCCCTATGCCCAACCCCCACCGTGGTGATTATGACCAAACCGCTTCAGCCTCCCCATCCCCAACAGTACCGAACTGGCGTACAGCTGATCATTGCCAAAACGAGAAGGAACCTACCCAGCGCTCTGTCACCCCAAATCAAAGCCACAAACTTTTTGAATAATATCCTGGCCAAACGGGAAGCGATCGCTGTAGGCGCGTTCGACAGTATCCTGCTCAATTGGGAGTCACATCTGACGGAATGCACCGTCAGCAACCTCTTTTTTGTCCGAGCAGGCCGGCTTTGCACCCCGGCACTTGCATGCGGCCTCCTGGACGGAATCACGCGAGACATCGTGTTGAGCCTCGCGCAAGAAGCACAGATCCCGATTGACGAAGGACATTTCGGCATCGAGGCGCTCCTGAAGGCAGACGAGTGTTTTCTCACCAACACAAGTATGGAAGTAATGCCGGTCACCATGGTGGACGAACATCCAGTGGGGAATGGAACCATTGGACCTCTCACCCATCAGCTCCACGGACTATTTATGGCCAATCGAACGCGTTATTTAGAACCCTAGCCGTCCCACACCCCACAGACCCCATTGTTTTTTCATGCTATTTTACTGCCGGCACCGGGCACAAGAGATGCTTTTTCTTGACACCCAGTGGCAGACTGGTATCGTTGCACCCATGCACAACACCTTTTCTCTCATAATGACATCCCTTAGGCGGCATGCGGTCGTTGGGCTCACTGCGGCGGTGATCGCAGGGATTGGCTCGCTGGCCTTCTCCGTACCAACGACCAAGGCGGAAATTTACCAGTTCATCGGGCGCGACGGCTCGATCTCCCTCACCAACGTCCCATCAGACTCGCGCTATCAAAAAATTGAGATCGAGGCTAGCCAATTCCACGCCACCTTGTCCGAGCAAGAACTTGAGCCAGTCATTCGCCGGCACTCTTCGCAACAACAGCTTCATCCCGCGTTGATCCGAGCCGTCATCAAAGCTGAATCGGACTTCGATCCACGGGCGGTTTCTCGCGCCGGCGCGATCGGCCTAATGCAGTTGATGCCGCAGACAGCCCTGCGTATGGATGTGCGAGATATGTATGATCCGGACGATAATGTGGGGGGAGGGGCCAAGTACTTACGCCAACTGCTTAACCGGTTCCATGGAAATTTACCGCTCGCCCTGGCAGCCTACAATGCCGGAGAGAACGCGGTCGAACGGTATCAAGCGCTTCCCCCGTTCGATGAAACCCGGCAATACGTCCGGAAGGTCCTCCGATACTACCGCACATTCCTGGTCCGCGATGGCGTCATCATGGAACGTCCGGTCAGCCGATACGCCCCCGCAGAGACAACAGCAACCCCCGAGATTTCTGAGATCTCTTCCCGGTAATGACTTCCCCGCTCGATAGGCGACTGTGCTGTTGCCAACCGGCCCGCTTGACCTCTGGAAAATCTGACCGGTAATGCGCCCCGACGCTATTCTCTCGCCACAACGCAGCCTCCGCAACGCATTGCGCCACCTGCACCATGTTTTTCACCTCCAGCGCGGCTCGGCTTGCAAATGGCTGGGTCACGAGCTGAGCCCACCGGGACAGTTGCGCACAGGCCCGGATAAGCGACTCCCCTGAGCGAATGACGCCGACCTGTCCCCACATCGTCCGCCTGAGTGAGCTTCGCAACTTTTCCGCATCCTCCAATGTGCCGAATTGGCCTGCTCGAAGCGTAGACTCCTGAGACGACAGTATAGGACGCTCGTGCCTCTCTGCAAACGCCACGGCTGCTAATGCCGCGCGTACGCCAAACACCAACCCTTCGAGCAAGGAATTGCTCGCCAGACGATTCGCTCCATGCACACCGCTACAGGCCACCTCCCCGGCGGCAAAAAGCCCTGGGACTGTTGTCGCACCGTTCAGATCAGTCCAGACCCCACCCATCATATAATGTGCGCTCGGAGACACAGGGATCCATTCTTCCGTAATGTCGATGTCATAGCGAAGGCACGTGGCATAAATCGTCGGGAATCGCCGTTTCACAAACTCCGCTCCCAAGTGGGTGACGTCAAGATAGACATGACGGGCTTTCGTCGCCGCCATCTCCGCCAAGATTGCACGGGACACGATGTCTCTTGGGGCTAACGCGCCCATGGGGTGGTATCGCTGCATGAACAGCGCCCCTTTATTGTTACGAAGTTGCGCACCCTCGCCGCGCATCGCTTCCGACAGCAAGAATGGCGGACTCGACGGCAAATAGAGTGCAGTGGGATGGAATTGCACGAACTCCATATCTTGAAGCACCGCTCCCGCACGCAGTGCCATGGCCATCCCATCGCCGGTGGCGTTCGGAGGATTGGTCGTCCGCGCATAGATATGCCCAGCTCCGCCGGTAGTCAGCACGATCGCACGAGCCGGCAACACGAATTGGCGGCCAGACCCTTCATCCAGCACAACAGCCCCACAGCAACGTCCGGCGTCGACGACAAGATCGACGGTAAAGTGATGATCCAACCGCTGAATATGCTCCTGCCGATTCACCTCGGCAATCAACACTCGCACCATCTCGTTCCCTGTGGCATCCCCACGCGCGCGCAGAATACGGCTTCGACTGTGAGCAGCCTCCCGAGCGAAGGCAAACTTACCGCCGACTTTGTCAAACTTAGCCCCCCATCCAATCAATTCTTGAATCCGCTCAGGTCCTTCTTCAACAAGCACCCGCACCGCTTCTTTCCGGCAAAGCCCATGCCCTGCCTTGAGCGTGTCGGTTAAATGGATGGCCACGTCGTCTTCTTCACTCATCGCCACCGCCACCCCGCCCTGCGCATGAATTGAACTGCTCTGAAGCGGGTGCCCTTTCGTCAATACCGTGACACGACCGGAACGGCTCAGCTCCAACGCCGCGCGGAGACCGGCCACACCGCTCCCGATGACCAAAAAATCAGCCTGAACCGGAGCACGAGATCGACGAGATGGCATAGATTACTTCTTTGGGGGGGAATGTGCGGGATTGATCGGGGCCTGCCGCGCGTTCATACCAAAGGGAGTATCGCCCTGAATTCCTCGCAACAGAATCGACTTTGTTCCGACCCACTGCAGTCGTGTATGGCCTCGTTGGCGGAGCCCCGGATCGTCCGCGTTTTTTTTCCACAGCCCCTGCCAATGCACGAACACATCGATGTCATCCCCTTGGATCATAATGCGCTCGACCGCGAAGTCCAACGTGATGGCGCTAAATATTGCAAAATCACCCTGAGCCTCTTCCCGCATCCGCTCAAGTTGGTCGCCTGGCGTCATGAGCGATGCCAGATCCGACGAATCTTTCTTCACGTAGGCTTGACGCAGTGATTCCACTGCCCGATCGATACGGAGGTACCGTTCGTGATCTTCGGGGTGTAGATTCGCCTTGCCGCCGCAGCCGACGCCGAGCAAGGATATCGCGCCGAGCAGGACCAAGATGGGAAACAGTGGAAATTTGTGCGATGACATGCTGGTTGCAGTATAGGAACGGGTATCAGGCAGGTCAAGCGGCCCGTGAGTCCACCGTCACTGCATCATAGGTTCTCTTCCCGGCCGATCGGCCCCACCCCAACCATGCTGAATTTAATCCGTTGATGACCTTGCAATTTGAGGCAGAAACTTCTAAACTTCTCCCTTTGCAGGAGAGAGAACGCATGTCCAGTGTGCTGAAAAAACGCCGTAAAAAAATGCGCAAGCACAAGTACAAGAAGCTGCGCCGGCGTCAAAAGTTTGAACGCCGTAAAAGCTAGACTCACCTGAGAAGGGGAGGGGGGGCCGTGCCAGATGGCAAGAAAGTTCGCATCCGCGTCCGGACTGTGAGCTGCACCTACGTTGGCGACTTCCTCATTCCCCCCATGAGGAATCGTGTGTCCGATGCGATCAATGAAGAGCAACGTCTCTTCATCAGCCTCACAGACGTGATGATCAATGAGAAGGATCGCTCGGACTTCGTGGGCATCAACAAGAACATGATCGAGTCCATCACAGAGCTGTAGCTGTCTCCGGCGGCGGCTTCCGCCCCTCCACCGTTCTCTCCAGGTTTTCCGTAGCCCATCTCCACTAAGACCGCCCCCTCACCATGTCCACCTTCTCACGATTTCTCCCATTCCTGAGACCCTACCTGTCCCGTATGGTGCTGGCAGGCCTGCTGGTCATGGGTGTCGCCGCCATCAATCTCGCCCTGCTACGGCTGGCAGGCACCCTGTGGGATGTCATTACCGTGCAACACGACCAGTCCAGAATGACGGACATGATTACCGTCTTTCTCGGGCTCGTCGTGCTGCAGGGGCTCTGTTCGATGGGCCATAGCTATTTAACTGCATGGATTTCGCAACGCATCATCGCCGACTTTCGCCGCCATCTCTTTGCGCATCTGCATACCCTATCGGTAAGCTTTTTCTCCCGCCGGCGAACCGGCGAACTCCTCTCACGGCTCATGAATGACGTGACGGTCGTCCAGTCGGTCGTCACCGAAACGCCGATCGACAGTGCAAAACAACTCGTGACCTTCGTCGGAGGGATCACATTCTTGCTGATGATGAATTGGCGGCTCTGCCTCTTAATCCTGATTCTGCTCCCGCTGCTCGTGCTTGTGGCCAAGGTCTTTGGACGAAGACTGAAATCCCTCTCGACCTCGATTCAAGATCACACCGCTGCAATGAGTACCCTGATCGAGGAAGTAATCTCCGGCATCAGGATCGTGAAGTCCTTCGTCCAAACACAACGCGAAGAGACCAGGTTTGCCGCGCAAGTCGAACAGACCTTAGCGTTGACGATGCGAAAGGCCGGGGTCATGGCGGTGTTTATTCCGGCCATCAGCCTCCTGACCTTCTCTGCGGCGGCGGCGGTACTGTGGTATGGGGGACGGCAAGTCATCGATGGGAGCGTGTCTCCGGGCGATCTCTTTGCATTCGTCCTCTTTGCCGGGATCCTGATCGGCCCCTTCAGTTCCGCTGCCCGCGTGTTCGCACAGATCAGGGAGGCGCAGGGCGCCACCCAACGGGTATTCGAAATTCTTGACACAGGCTCCGAGGTGAGCGACTCTCCCACAGCCACAACGCTATCTTCCGTCTCAGGACATATCCGAGCTGAGCATATCGGTTTTTCCTACGATCCACGCCAGCCGGTCTTGGCGGATATATCGTTCGAAGCGAAGCCAGGTGAACTGGTCGCCATCGTCGGTCCCACGGGGGCCGGAAAAACGACCGTAATGAACTTGCTCCACCGCTTCTACGATCCGACTGAGGGGCACATCACCATCGACGGGCACGATCTCCGCCAAGTCACCATGGACAGTTGGTATCGGCAGATCGCGCTGGTTCCGCAAGAGACGATCTTGTTCGGCGGGACGATTCTCGACAATATCCGCTACGGAGACGAGAAGGCCACTCAGGAAGAGGTGGTGGCAGCAAGCCGTGCGGCCCATGCCCACGACTTCATCATGAGCTTCCCGGACCAGTATCAGACCATCGTGGGGGAAAAGGGAATCAATGTATCAGGCGGACAGCGACAGCGCATCGCCATAGCCCGGGCCATTGTAAAAAATCCACGAATCTTGTTGTTGGATGAAGCCACCTCTGCCCTCGACAGTGAGTCGGAACGACTCGTCCAGGAGGCATTGGAACAACTCATGAAGGGCCGAACGACCTTTGTGATCGCCCATCGTTTGACGACCATTCAACGAGCCGATCGCATCCTCGTCCTCAACAAGGGGCGCCTCGTGGAAACCGGCACTCATGCTGAACTGATGGACCATAAAGGACTCTACCAGTACCTCTATACCTTGAGGCTCATCGAACTCCCCTCCTAGCCGGATGCTGAAAAAGCCCGCCAGCTTCGTTCTCACCTCGAAAGCATCCTCAACGTAGCCCAGAGGCTACGCCTCCGGTGCTTTCATCGGCTGCGGCCTTGCTGGACGGTCTTTTTGAGCATCCTGCGTGGCACTTTCATATTGCCACCATTTTTCGCAGCCCGACTTAGCTTCCACCCAAAGTGCCTCAGAGCGTTTCGCTCTACAGCCCGATCGTTTCGATTACCTGCATGTCTTCGGGAGTGAGGGTGAGCTGTTCTGCCTGGAGATCCTCTTTCATATGCTGTGGGTTCATGGTACCGGTCAACGGGAGCATCCCGATCTGCATTGCAAACCGAAAGACGACTTGTGCAAGTCCAGTCCCTAACCGTTGAGCGATGGCCCTAATGGCTGGCTCGGCAAAGATACCTTGATTCGCAGTCAACAGCGAAAAGCCTTGATAGATGATGTCATGGACCCGGCAGATCTCCCGCACCTCTTTGTCCCATCCAAGTGCGGCATAACAGCGGTTCTGCACCATCATAGGCTTCACCGCCGCCTTGGCACAAAGCTGGGTGAGCTGCTCAGCCGTGACATTGCTAATGCCGATCATCTTCGTTTTCCCTGACCGATAGATCCCTTCGATGGCGGCCCACACTTCCCAGTCCGCGTTGCCTAATCCCTGCCGCTGATAGGGCCCGTGCAAAACATAGGAGTCCAGATAGTCGGTGTGCAGGTGGACCAACGAGCTGTCGAAGGACTGAGTCACTTGCGTGGTGAGGTTGGCCGAGGCATCGTAGGGGGTGCGATGGTCCTGGCCATTCGTCGGTGTAAACTTGGTCTGGAGAAACAGCCGATCTCGCGTGACCCCTTGCTGCGCAAGGGCCAGCAAGGCTTCCCCCACCAACGCTTCCTGGTAATGGATCAGTTGGTTGGCCGTATCGATGGCTGTGAAACCCGCCGCCACGGCTAACTGCACCAACTCCGTCGTAGCCTCTTTTTTCCACGCCGTGCCATACATGAACGAAGGAACCAGCACATGATTATAGGTGGTCAAGGCCATGCTGTGTTCTCCAAGGTGAGCGGACTATTGATGTCTGCGAGGGGTATGTGACGATGGGGCTCAATGAGGTAGGCCGCGGCGACAATGCCGCGGCCCCACGCTGTGAATCAAGAACGACACTACTTCCGGATGGCGATCCCGTGGGGATCAGCGGTTTCTTTTCCCTCTTTCATATTCGTGACAACCGCCTGCCCCTTATAGTGACCGACCTTCCCTCCGCCATCCACGTGAATGACGCCGACACCGGGAATCGTCCCTTTGGCATTGTGGTGCGTCTTGTCATTCCCTGTAAGCGGGGTAGGGCCGCGCAGCCCGACGAACACATACTGATTGTCCGGTGCATTCTCCAAGAGATCGGGAGCTGGATCCTTGTTCCCATCCGTCACCAGATCGATCGCGCCCACGCTCAAGTTTGAGACCGTATCGATGATTTCGATATTGTTTCCTGCTCGGTCAGCACTCCAGACATACCGTCCAACCGCGGCCATCCCGTGGGAGTCGGCGAATTGCTCATCTCGTGAAGACACCAACTTGGCTGAAACAGACTTGGGAAGGGTGGATAGGTCGAGAGCATAGATATCGTAGGAGAGAGGCGCCACCGGCCAGCCGCCACCGGAATTGACATACATCGTCTCGCCGACCTGAATGCCGCCACAACCGGCAGGATGGATCTCATTATTGTTGAGTGTGGCCACAAGGCTCATCGGCGTGGTGGTGACATCGAATACGAATAGCCCTCCTCCCCGCAGCGTCACAAACGCATAGCGACTGGATGACTCAGTGATGGGGCATATCGGCGAGGTATCCGGGCGTTCCCCACCCTCCAACAAGGCAAGATTTACCACATCCTTTTCGGGATCAAAGCTGAATGTATGCGCCGCATAGTCGGTCCAAATACGGGTAAATTTCTTTTCGATGATATTCGCCGCAATCGCCATCTTCTGATTAGGCGTCGGCCAGGCCGCATGGACATTCTTCCCCATCGATAAGCAGGCCTCCGGCTTACGCGTCTTGGCATCCATGAATAACACGTGGCCGCTCAGGAACGAGAGGATCGCATGACTCTGGTCTTTGTTGAAGAACAACATATGCGGACGCCGGACCGGTTTCTTGGTCGCCGCTTCGCAAAATGTGTTGATCTCGCCGGAAAGGTCGATGGTCACGGCCGGTTTTGCAGCGGCAGGGTTCGCCGCGAGCGCTGCACCGTCATAGATATAGAGAAAACCCCCGCTTTCTTTCGCCGTATCAGATTGATCTGTCAGCCACACTTCATAGGCAGAGGCCGGAGCGATGCCCCCGATTCCCACTCCTGCCCAAACCAGGGCATTTGCCGCGAGAGCAAGAGTAAGACGAGACAAACCTCTGCGCACCGAGCCGTGAATTGTCATCATTGGCCTCCTTCAATCAGACGTGACAGGCGTGAATTTAGTCGCTTGCGAATAGGCAATGATCTCCATACTCGTAGAAACGACTATCAGGATGCTG
>CAMDRK010000023.1 GCA_945906715.1 Nitrospira lenta | reverse complement strand
GTACGCTAACCAGCGCAACCAAGGTGCCGTCCGCCGTCTCGGCGGTTGAACAGACCGCCAGCATATTCGCCAGGGCTCCCTTGGTGACCATGAGGTGGGCGGTCGGCGTCGCGACTAACACGGACAACCGTTTGCGGACGAAGTCGTAGGGTTCTTCATCCAATTTCCGATAGGAAGACAGGTCGAACGAGCGAGCGGTACGGATGGCTTCGTCGATCGGGTTATGAAACCCGGTTTCGAAACTTGCATTGAGCGCGCCGTGCAAGAGCACCCGTTCACTCGGATTCCCTGTGATATCGTACGCGGCCTTCAGCCGGACGAGCCCTTCGGTCAATGTCCCTGTCTTGTCCGAACAGAAGACGGTCATGCTTCCGAAGTTTTCGATCGAGGCCAATCGCTTCACAATCACTTTCTGCTGGGCCATGCGTTTGGCCCCATGGGCCAAATTGATGCTGATGATGGCCGGCAACAACTGCGGAGTAAGGCCGACCGCGAGCGCGAGAGAGAACAAGAAGGCTTCGAGCACAGGTCTGGCCAAATACACGTTGACCGCGAAAATGGCGACGACCAATACGACGGTTACTTCCAGGAGCAGATAACCGAATTGCCTGATACCTCGCTCGAACTCCGTCTCGGGCGTTCTGAGTTTCAACCGGCCAGAGACCTTCCCAAATTCCGTGTCCGACCCAATGTGCACCACAACCGCCGTGCTATTTCCGCTGACGACATGGGTTCCAAGAAAAAGGCTATTCGTCCGCCGAGCCAGTGGAATGTCGTTCGGCATGACGCCGCAGACTTTCTCGACCGGATAGGTTTCGCCCGTGAGCGTCGCCTCGTCCACAAACAGATCTTTCGATTCAAGCAGGAGGCAATCGCCTGGGACCGTATCGCCCGCTCTGAGCAGGACGACATCACCCGGCACGACCTCATCAACCGGCACAGAGGCCGGACTTCCGTCCCGCAACACATCCGCTTTGACCTGCACGATCGCGAGCAGGCTGGCCACCGCTTGATTCGCGCTCCGTTCCTGCCAGAACCCGAGCAGGCCGCTGGCAAGCACGATTAAAAGAATGATCGCCGTGTCGGTCGGATCCGCCAGAAAGAAGGCCAGTCCAGCAGCGGCCAGGAGGATGAGGATGATCGGGCTGGTGAATTGCCGAAACAGCAGTTCGTAGGTAGACAGCCGGCTCTTTGGCTTCAAGAGAAGATGCGCATCGCGCAGATGTCGCCGTCGCGCCTCGTCGCCGGAGAGTCCTTTGGAGCTTGAGTCGAGTTGCTGAAGAGCCTCAGCCGATGGGCTGCTCCAAAAATGCCACTGGTCAGACGATTCCTGTCGAATCAAAACATACCCCTCCTCGTTGCAGGTACCGGATACTCGCCGGCCACTCAGCCGGCGTTCCAGACACGAAGAGCTTAGCCCGTCCCGCTCCATCGCCAGTTGCGGATTTCCGGCATGTCTTCGCCATATTTGGCGATGTACTGTTTGTGCTCAAAACGCTTGTCGCGGAGGGCCTGTTTGGCATAGTCCGCACGGGAGTCGTGCAGGGGAATCCGGTCGATGACGTCAGCGGCCAGATGAAACCGATCGAGATCGTTCATCACCACCATATCGAAGGGGGTCGAGGTCGTCCCTTCTTCTTTGTACCCGCGCACGTGCAGATTCTTGTGATTGGTCCGCCGATAGGTCAGTCGGTGAATCAACCAGGGGTAGCCGTGGAAGGCGAAGATGATCGGCTTGTCCGTCGTGAACAGGGCATCGAAGTCCTTGTCTGGCAAGCCGTTCGGATGCTCATTGGGTGGTTGCAGCTTCATGAGATCCACGACGTTGACCACGCGCACCTTGACGTCGGGCAGATAAGCGCGTAGCAACGACACGGCCGCCAGCGTTTCCAGCGTGGGCACGTCGCCGCAGCAGGCCATCACGACATCCGGCTCGCTGTTTCTGTCGTTGCTCGCCCATTCCCAGATGCCGATGCCGGCGGCGCAGTGTTTCAGCGCATCATCCATGTTGAGCCACTGAGGCGCCGGTTGTTTACCCGCCACGATGACGTTGACGTGGTTTCGGCTGCGCAGACAGTGGTCGGTGACGGACAAGAGCGTATTGGCATCAGGCGGCAGATAGACCCGGATCACCTCGGCCTTCTTGTTCACCACGTGGTCGATGAAGCCTGGATCCTGATGGCTGAACCCGTTGTGATCCTGCCGCCAGACGTGGGAGGACAAGAGATAATTCAGCGAGGCGATCGGTCTCCGCCAAGGGATGTGGCCGCAGACCTTCAGCCACTTAGCATGTTGGTTGAACATCGAGTCGATGATGTGAATGAAGGCCTCGTAGCAGGAGAAGAACCCGTGCCGGCCGGTCAAGAGGTACCCTTCGAGCCAGCCTTGGCACTGGTGCTCGCTGAGCATCTCCATGACCCGGCCGTCCGGCGCCAGGTGGTCGTCGTAGGGATAGCGATCCGCCATCCAGGCGCGGTTGGTCACCTCCAGCACATCTTGCCAGCGATTTGAGTTGTTCTCGTCGGGGCTGAAGAGGCGGAAGTTCCGGCTCTCCATGTTCAGCTTCATCGTATCCCGCAGGAATGTCCCCATGAGGCGGGTGGACTCGACATCCATGGCGCCTGGCTTTGTGACCTTGACGGCATAGTCTCGGAAATCAGGCAAACGCAGGTCTCTGAGAAGGAGGCCGCCGTTGGCGTGAGGACTCGCACTCATGCGGCGCGCACCCTTGGGTGCCAGTTCAGCCAATGTAGGCTTGAAGCCTCCCGTCTTGGTAAACAGTTCCTCAGGCTTGTAACTCTTCATCCACTGTTCGAGGATCGTGATGTGTCCCGCTTTGTCCATGTCGCCCATGGGTACTTGGTGAGAGCGCCAGTAGTCCTCGGTCCGCTTGCCATCGACCTGTTTCGGACCGGTCCAGCCTTTGGGTGTCCGGAGCATGATCATGGGCCAGAACGGCCGCTTCTTGACGCCGTCCCGTCGCGCAGCCGCTTTGATACGCTGAATATCCCGAATCACGGCATCGAGCGTCGCGGCCATGAGTCGATGCATCTTCTGAGGATCGTGTCCTTCGACAAAATAGGGAATGTAGCCGTACCCGCGAAAGAGATGATCCAGCTCGTCGTGACTGATGCGGGCCAGGACCGTGGGATTCGCGATCTTGTAACCGTTCAGATGGAGAATGGGCAGAACCACGCCGTCGGTGAGCGGGTTGAGAAATTTATTGGAATGCCAACTCGTCGCAAGCGGACCGGTTTCCGCTTCACCATCGCCGACCACGCAGGCCGCGATTAGGCCGGGATTGTCGAATACGGCCCCGTATGCATGCGATAGCGAATATCCCAATTCGCCGCCTTCGTGAATCGAGCCAGGGGTCTCCGGCGCCACGTGACTGGGAATGCCGCCCGGGAAAGAAAACTGTTTGAACAGCCGTTTCATGCCCCGTTCGTCCTGCGAAACGGTCGGATAGACTTCGCTATAGGTCCCTTCGAGGTAGGCGTTCGCCACAATCCCAGGTCCGCCATGGCCGGGCCCGGCGATATAGATCATGTTGAGGTCTCGCTCCTTGATCACACGGTTCAGATGGGCATAGATGAAGTTCAACCCCGGCGTCGTCCCCCAGTGACCAAGTAACCGAGGCTTGATGTGGGCGCGCGTCAGTGCCTTCTTCAGCAAGGGATTGTCATAGAGATAAATCTGCCCAACGGACAGATAATTGGCCGCACGCCAATAGGCGTCGATGAGCGCCAGTTCCTTCTTTCCTAATGCAGACTTCATGATTGTCTCCCCGTCTTGGCAGAGCCGTAAAAAGTAAATCGTGAAAGGTGAAACGTAGAGCTGCCGAATGCCTTTCTTCCGAAACGTTTCACCTTTTACCTTTCACGTTTAACGCTTCACGCTTCACGAGGACCGTTTGTTCCGAATACAAGCGAGAGTGGCGCGGGCGATTTCAACTTCTTCATCGACGGCCGCCACATAGCAGGCCAACGGTGCGCCTTGCACGCTGATCTTCATCGCGGCGCCGGGAGCGAGCCACACCGCAGCCTGATTGCGGATGGGATCGAGCCTGATGCCGCACCAGCCCATCCCCTCACAGATCCTCGCACGGATGGCCGGTGCATGCTCACCGATGCCGCCGCCGAAGACAAGCGCATCAGCGCCTCCCAGCACGGCCAGGTATGAACCGATGTACTTGCGTACGCGATAACAAAACATGTCCAGCGCCAGCGCGGCGCGTGAGTCCGGCTTGCCTTCGGCTGCCTTCAGGACTTCGCGCATGTCGTGTGACAAACCCGAAACCCCCAGAAGGCCCGAACGCTCGCTCAAGAGACGTTCAACCTCCTCGACCGACAGACCTTCCCTCCGAACGAGATGCCCGACCACTGCAGGATCCAGATCGCCCGATCTGGTCCCCATCACCAGACCTTCGAGTGGCGTAAAGCCCATGGACGTATCCACCGAGCGTCCTCGATCAATCGCGGTCGCAGAGCAGCCATTGCCGAGCTGCAGGGTAATGAGGCGTAGACTGGTAAGCGGACGGTTGACTGCTGCGGCACAGATGCCGGCCATCGACTCATGGGCGATGCCATGAAACCCATACCGGCAGATGCCGTGCTTGCGGGCCAGATCGAGATCGATCGCGTAAGTCGCAGCCCGCGGCGGGATCGAACGATGAAAGGCCGTATCGAACACGGCAACCATCGGGATGTGCGATCCCAGAACCGCACGTGCGCCCTTGATCCCAGCCATCGATCCAGGATTATGGAGTGGCGCGAGTTCGGCCAAATGATCGATCGCGGCCACCACGTCATCGTCGATCACGACCGGCTCTCGAAATTGCTCGCCTCCATGCACGACTCGATGTCCAACCGCGTCGACGCGGAGATCCCGCCCTTCAAGCTTGCTCGACTCTTCTAACATCTGCATCAAACGCTGAACCGCCTCTGCATGGGTCGAAACAGGGCCTCTAGTCTCGACGACCGTTTTCCCGGAGTGACGGAGCATCAGCCTGGCGGCAGGCCCAATCTCTTCGACTGATCCCTCATGGCGGATACTCGGCCGCCGACTGTCTACCGCGTCAGCAGAGTTGTCGAATTCGATGACCTTGAACTTCAAGGACGAACTTCCGCTATTGATCGCCAGCACATTCATCGTCGCAGCACCTTGATCGCTTCCATGATTAAGAATGGCAACAAACCCATGCCTCCCATCAACGCCCAGTCTTCAATAGGCAATGGCGCAACCTTGAAGATCGTCGCAACCGCTGGAACTGTCAGAACAGTCACCTGCACGACGAGCGAGAGGACAACGGCCCACACCAGCGCGCGATTCGTCCCGACGCCCAACTGGAACAGCGACAGCCGTTCGTTCCGGCAGTTGAAGACATGCACCAGTTGCGCCACCACCATCACTGTGAAGGCCACCGTCCTGGCCTGATCGAGTTCTTGATGCAGACCATAGAGGCTATAGCTGAAGGCTCCTAATGCAATCAACCCCAGCATCAAGCCCTCTCCGCCGATCGCCAGTAATCGTCCGCCGTCCAGCAGCCGAGCCTCCGGCCGGCGAGGCGGACGCTTCATCAGATCGGGCGCCTTGGGATCGACCGCCAGCGCCAAGGCCGGGATGCCGTCTGTGACGAGATTCATCCAGAGAATCTGAATCGGCAGGAGCGGCAAGGGCAGGCCCAGCAACGCCGCAAACAACATGACCAGCACTTCACTCAGGTTGCACGACAGGAGGAAATGAACGGTCTTCCGGATGTTATCGAAGACCCCCCGGCCTTCTTCCACCGCCGCCGCGATCGAAGCAAAGTTGTCGTCCGTGACCACCATGTCGGCGGCTTCCTTGGTCACATCGGTGCCGCTGATCCCCATCGCGATGCCGATATCCGCTGCCTTGATCGCAGGCGCGTCGTTTACGCCGTCTCCCGTCATCGCCACGATCGCGCCTTGGCGTTTCCAGGCCTGGATGATACGCAGTTTGTGTTCCGCCGAGACGCGGGCGTAGACCGCGATGTGCTCCACACGCTGGGCCAGTTGTTCCTCGGTGAGATTGTCGATCTCGTGGCCTGTCAGCGCCGAGCCGTCACCATCCTGCAAACCTAAGTCCCTAGCAATGGCGAGCGCCGTCTCTTTGTGATCCCCGGTAATCATCACGGTGCTGATGCCGGCTTCACGGCATAGACGAACGGCCTCCATGGCTTCTGGTCGCAACGGATCCCTCATGGCGCACAGGCCGAGAAATACCAGACCCTTCTCTACCGCATCGATCGATAGATTCATACCCTGGGTGTCGAGGCGCCGATGCGCCACCGCAAGCACGCGAAGAGTCTGTTGTGCCAGGGACGCGTTGGTGTCGCCGATGATCTGCTGTTGTTGAGCGCTCATGGGCTCGATGAGACCGTCGAGGGTCAGATGATGCGTGCAGCGGGGAAGCAGGACATCCGGCGCCCCTTTCACGTAGGCCATGTTCCCGTCCGCCGCTCGGCGGATGACGGTCATCATTTTCCGTTCAGCATCGAAGGGAATTTCTGCTTCGAACGGCGCGCTGCCTTCCAAGCCTTCTTTCGTCAAGGCGACCTTCGCCCCAGCGACAAGCAACGCGCCTTCAGTCGGATCGCCGATCACCTGCCACGTTCCATTCTCCTCTCGTAACGTCGCACCATTGCACAGCACAGCGGCAGTCAGCAGTTCACGCAAGGCGGGAGACTGGGTCAGTACTGAGTGCTGGGTTCTGAGTTCTGAGTTATCGGAGCGAAGCTCAATTCCTTTTCCGGACAACTCAGAACTCAGAACTTTTAACTCATAACTTTTTTCTCGAATTTCCCCAGTCGGCTCATAACCTTCGCCTGTGACCTCGAACAGCCGGCCTCCGGCAAACAATTTCGTGACTGTCATCTCGTTCTTCGTCAGCGTGCCGGTTTTGTCTGTGCAGATGACTGTTGCCGATCCGAGCGTTTCAACAGCGGGCAGTTTGCGAATCAGCGCATGCCGCTGCACCATGCGGGTGACCCCCAGCGCCAATGTAATCGTCACCACGGTGGGGAGGCCTTCCGGCACAGCCGCCACAGCCAGACTTACCGAGGTCATGAACATCGCCACCAATGGCTCGCCGCGCAGATAGCCCAAGGCGAACACGACGGCGACCACAGCCAGCGCCAGCCACAAGAGGGTATAGCCGAATTGTTCGAGCCGGCGTTGCAGAGGGGTCTCTGCCCGTTCTGCCTCCGACTCCAGCTGAATCATCGAGGCGATCCGCCCCAGCTCCGTTCGGAGGGCCGTCGCGACGACCAGTGCGCGGGCCTTGCCTGAGACCGCGATGGTGCCCATGAATGCCATGTTGGTCCGGTCGGCCAAGGACACGTCGGGCATGTCGAGGGCGGTTGCCGCTTTCTGGACCGGCGTGGATTCTCCGGTCAGCGACGCTTCTTGAGACTGGAAATTTGTCGCGTAGATCAACCGAACATCGGCAGGGACACGGTCGCCCGCTTCGAGCAGGACAAGGTCGCCTGGCACCAATTCGCGTGCGGGGATGGATCGAAGGACGCCGTCACGGATTACTCGCGCCGTCGCCACCGACATCTTTCGGAGCGCGGCCAAGGACCGCTCGGCCCGAAACTCTTGCACGAACCCGAGCAGACCGTTGAGCAGCACGATGGTCAAGATCGCCGCTGCATCGAGCCAGTCTTCCAAGAGCCCGGATATGATCGCCGCCCCGATCAATACCCAGACAATGACGCTCGTGAACTGGGAGAGAAAGAGCTTCAGCAGGGAAGGGGGCTGAGCTTCCGGCAGTTCGTTGGGACCCTGCGCTGTAAAGCGGTCTCGAACATTCTCGTCAGAGAGGCCTCTCTCAGGATGGGTGTTCAATCTTGTGGCGCATAGCTCAGACGAAGTCGCATACCAGGGCACGACCGGTGCCTGTGTAACGTGCTCAGTGATGGACGGTGTGATCTTCATTGAAAGAGCGAACCAGAACCCGGGCGGTAACAGACAATGATCAAGAAGCTCTCAGGCTCGATCACCAGATACTGCCACCCTGGTGGCACACGCTACCACACCCAACCCTCTTCTGCTGGTTCTGCCGGCCGCCCGGTTCGCTCAGGGCTTGTGCTGCTGTTTGCGTTCCCGCTTCTGCGCGCTCTTCATGTCGTTCTCCGGCTTCTCTTCCTCCACATCAATCACGGCTCCAGACTCCGCATCGATGTGAACCTCCATCACCTTATTCTCTGCCGTGACCACTTCAACTTCCCACACAAGTTTGTCATGTTTCATCTCCAGCTCAGCCTCGACGACCTTGCCCGCCACTTTCTCCGAAGCGGTCTTGATTGCCTGATCGATCGTCACCTTGGCCGTCGCTGCCATTGCAACCGTCTCTTTCACTTCATCTTTCTTCCCCTTCCCTTTCTGATCGCTCCACGCGGGGCCATTCAGCACCAACACCACGCCGATCGCCAGGGCCAACATTCCTACTAGCTGCTTCATACAAACCTCCTTGACTAGTGTGGCTGTGTACGACGCCCGCCCATGACGACCACGGGATCCTATGCGTCGCTTGCTTCTATATCTGCAAGACGTAGGCCTCTTGAATTCATTCAATTGACCACACGCAAGACTCCATTCTGGCCCCTCGTGCGACAGAACAGGGAATCTCTGTGGGGAGTTTCGCGCCAGATGGCAGCAGGTTTTCATCGCGCTTTAAGCGTCTATCTGGTTCATCTGGTTCGCTTCGTTCAACCAAAAAACCAGAGAGACCAGACAGACCAAATGGACAAGACAGACTGGCCAACTTTTTGATCGTCCTGCTAACCCAACGCCGAATGAACCCAGTCGCCCACGTAGTGCGTGATCGCAATCACGCTGACACCGATGACGACATGCTCCGCAATGACTTTCCAGGCCGGGATCTGCTGGGCTCGCGCCAAGAAATAGCTTAGCCCCGCGAGCAGTGTCAGGCCCCATACCACGCTCACCAGCATGGCTTCCTCCAAGGGCAACAACAGCACCGGCGCCACAAAGGTCAGCGCGATCAGGAACTTGGCCACAAAGGTGGCAATGGTCGATTCCCAGATTTCCGACACGACCCCATTATTCTTAGACTCCTCCGCAATATGAATGCCCAGTGCATCGGACAGGGCGTCGGCAACCGCAATGGTCACAATGCCGCCGATCACGATAGTTCGTGAGTGGGTACCTGAATGGAGTCCCACCATCAACCCCAATGTCGTAATCACACCGGACGTAAGACCAAAACTCAGACCGGTTTTGAACGATGTCCTCATCAACCTTCATTGCCATGTCAACTCAAGCGAGACTGCGGGACTGGCGGGAAAAGCGCGACGCATAAAGCAGGCTGAAGGGGTTCAGGCTGAAGGTAGTAAGGCTGAAGTGTTCGGATCTCCGACCTCGGACCTTCAGCCTGTACCCCTTCAGCCTTCGGATCGCGCTCGCTAATACTTGTCCATGATGGCCTTGAGATCCGCCCCGCTGATCACTTCTTGATCGAGCAGCCTCTTCGCTCCTTCGAGGAGCGCAGCCTTTCGTTCTGTCAGCAGCCGTTTCACGCGCTCGTATTGCTCGTCGACGATACGGCGCACTTCACAGTCGATCTCGCGAGCAGTCTCCTCCGAGTAGTCGCCTTTCTCCTGTGGCGCCTGGATCTGCATCATGAGGGGCTGGCGTTCACGATCGAGCGTGATCGTCCCCAGCTTGTCGCTCATCCCGTAGGATTTGATCATGCTCTTGGCGATATCAGTAGCCTTGAGCAGATCGTTCTGAGCTCCGGTAGAGGCCTCGCCGAAGATCAATTCTTCCGCATTCCGCCCTCCGAGTAAGACGGCAATCTTGTTTTCCAGCTCCGTCTTCGTCATCAGGAAACGATCTTCCGTCGGGAGCTGAAGGGTATAGCCCAATGCGGCAATCCCGCGGGGTATGATCGAGATCTTCTGGATCGGGTCTGCTCCAGGAAGCGACAGCGCTACCAAGGCGTGGCCCACTTCGTGATGGGCGACCCGCTCTTTCTCCATCTTGTTGAGAACCCGGTTTTTCTTCTCCAATCCAGCGACGACCCGCTCCACTGCTTCTTGCAATTCCGAGTGGCCGACCTGCTCCTTATTCCGACGCACGGCCAAGAGTGTCGCTTCGTTGATGATATTGGCGAGATCGGCGCCCGAGAAACCGGGGGTCATCGCGGCGATGACCTCGAGGTCCGCATCGGGGCCCAAGACCACTTGCTTCGCATGGACTCGCAAGATAGCCAGTCGGCCGATCTTGTCCGCACGATCGACCAAGACTTGCCTGTCGAACCGGCCGGCACGCAACAGTGCAGGATCCAAGATTTCCGGCCGATTCGTCGCCGCCATCAGAATGACGCCGATGCGGGGATCGAAGCCATCCATCTCGACCAACAGTTGGTTCAAGGTCTGCTCACGCTCCTCATGCGCCATGGGTCCCATCCCGCGGGCTTTTCCGATCGCATCCAGTTCGTCGATGAAGATGATACAGGGCGCTTTGACCTTTGCCTGCTCGAACAAGTCCCGCACGCGAGCTGCCCCGACCCCCACAAACATTTCTACGAACTCGGACCCGCTGATACTGAAAAAGGTGACCCCTGCCTCTCCGGCCACGGCGCGAGCCAGAAGCGTCTTGCCGGTTCCAGGCGGGCCGATGAGCAAGATCCCTTTCGGAATCTTACCTCCGAGACGCGTGAACTTTTCCGGCGTCTTCAGAAACTCGATCACCTCACGCAGTTCTTCCTTCGCCTCGTCCACGCCTGCCACATCCGCGAAAGTCACCTTCGTGTCCTTCTCGGCATAAATCTTCGCCTTCGACTGCCCCACTGTCATGAACCCCCCTTGGCCCTGTCCGAACCGCTTCATGACAAAGAACCAAATACCGACGAAGACCAGCGCAGGAACGATCCAGGAGAGGAGATCGCGAAAAAATCTACTCTCAATCACGCCGCTAAACGTGACGTTGCGTGCGTTGAGCTCCTTGACCAGATCCGGGTCATCAACCCGAATGGTCGTAAACAATTTCTGCTCTTTGCCCCCTTCTTCCGCTTTCAGCTTCCCGGTCACTCTCTGTTGAGTGACCGAAACTTCAGCCACTTTGCCGGTCGCCAGGAGTGTCCTGAACTCGCTGTACGGAAGCTCTTCGAGCTTCTGCGTGGCCACGATGAAATCGTGCACGAGCACGATCGCAATAATCGCAAGAACCACATACCAAATCGAAAAAGATACTTTTTTATCCACTGGCATAGCCGGCACCTATGCTGGTTAGGTAGGGACAGAGACGACCGCATAGCTCTCCCCTCGCCAAGCGAGGGAAAGCGACCACATCGCAAACAGATCTTTGCAAACCAAAGGCCGTTCGTCCCTCAGAGAATCGTGCAAGTTTTTCTAGAGTTATTCAGTGGTTGAACCATTCAAACGAATGGGTGCCGCGACTTGTGGGGAGTCTTGCTACAGCAGAGAAAACTCGCACTGTGGCGGAAGGCTACAGAACGAGGCGGTCCATCTGGTCTGTCTAGTCTATCTGGTCTATTTGGTTTGTCTCGTTTGTTTGTTGAACCAGACTGACCAGATCATCGAGATAGACCACGGGTCCAAGGAACAGGGACATTCTACTTTTTCAGATCGGCCTGGCCCATTTGGTTCTTCGATCCCCGCGGGTGCCACCGCATCAAGTGTGCGGAAGCAACTGAGTGGGGGAAAGACAGACACCTTTCTCCCCCTAAAATCTTTGCCTTTCCGTGGGAATGGCTCTTGCTGGGTTAGCTCAGCTTAGAGAAGAGGAGCAGGAGGAGAGGCAGTGGGAAGTCACCGCCAATCATTGCGAGATGGGTGTAATTCGGCTGCAGGGGACAATGGGATGAAAGAATCAAACGCGCAGAGCGCAGCCACGACGCAAGGGGAACAAGCGGCCCGACCCAGGGCGGTGATCCACGCGCTCCTCTTCGTGCTCGGCTTTTCAGTTGTCTTCGTCGGTGTGGGCTCGGTACTGAGCGGCATCGGCCAACTGGTATTTAATCTCCGGGAGCCTCTGGCCCGGATCGGAGGCGTCGTCGTTATCCTGTTCGGCCTGGCAACGATGGGCCTGTTCGTCGCTCTATCGAGGTGGCTAGGTCGCATGGAAAATTCTGCTGCTGAAGCGCGTGCGGACTGGTGGCGGCTGCCGGTCGGCTGGATGAAGGGTGGGATTGACCTCTTTCTGCGCTATTTCTATGCCGACACCCGCGCCGATTGGGGTCGTCGCAGTGGAAAAGGCTATGTGCCTTCCTTCCTCATGGGCCTATTTTTCTCGGCTGGTTGGACGCCGTGCATCGGCCCAACGCTGGGCGCGATTCTGGCGCTGGGCTATAGCACTGCGACCATTGGCCAGGGTGCATTTCTGCTTTCGGGCTATTCGCTGGGCCTGGGGATTCCCTTCGTGCTCTTTGCGCTGGCGCTGGATCGCGCGACCGGCCTGTTGCGCTTACTCAAACGCCACATCCGAACAATTCAGTTGATAAATGGTGCGCTGCTCATGCTCATCGGCTTGGCCCTCCTGACGAAACATTTGGGGATCATCGCGCGCTGGGCCCAGGAGCATAACCTCTACCTGGAGCCGGGTTCCCTTGGGCGGGGCGGCGCCCACCTTTTTCATTGCCATCCTGGCAGGGCTGCTCTCCTTCCTCTCGCCCTGCGGCCTGCCCCTGGTGCCAGCCTATGTCTTTTACCTGAGCGGGCGCACGGTCTCGGAGACTACCGCCAAGTGAGAGCGCTCGACACGGGTGGTCACTCAAGGAGGCCTGCTGCCACTACTCCAACGACCATTCGTTGAAGCTCACACTTCATAGGTTGCTACTGGCGCGATGCAGTTTTAACCGTGGCTGGTGGACTGTAGCCGATCAACGAACTCCTGGATCCTCTGTTCGGTGAGCAGCCCGCTCTTGATGTACCCCTGCACCACACCCTTCTCGTCGACAAAGACACTGACGGGTAGCCCAAACACGCCGAACTGATTGGCCACTTTGTTGTCGCGATCATGAGGACCGGATACGTATAGCCGTGCTGTTTGCTGTGCGCTCGCACTGTTGCATCATCTTCCAACTCATAGATCGCGAGCACGATCTTGCCGTGATAATGACTCAGGCTCTGCGACTTCCCCTCCAAGTCGATCAGACTGAAATCCTCCGCCTGCATGCCGACCGTCGGAACTCGCGAGCCCATGCTCCACCCGTCGAAGGCCGGCAGTCCCGCCAATGAAACAAACAGCGCGATCACCACGAACACGGCACTGGCTTTCCTCGGCAGCATGTCAGCCTCCTCCGTTTCAACCGCTTCGCTTACGATGGATTCAGCATAGTCGCGCCCTAACCCGCATTATTCATGAAGCTTCTGCTGCAAGCACGGATACGCGGCTGTGACGGGCAGTCTCGCCGTTCAGCCCTTCGACATACTGCACGAGTATGCCTCAGGGCTTCGCGCCTCCGAGTGCCCGTCTCGCTTCGCGTCTGCACGCTTTCGCGACGAACCTTCATGAATAATGCGGGTTAAGATTTAGCGTGGCAACCTCCACATCGTTGCGCGAACACCCGCCCATCAGGACTGTCCAGGTCTGGGATTCCGGTAAACACCCCACCACACCCTACTACCCACATCAGCACTAACAGTCCCTCTACCGATCTTCCTCTGCGTTGGGCACTCCGAATCTCTTTCCGGAAACTTTTAGCAATATTGCCCATCACACACGCGCTCAGTGCAGACCATGAAGCCGTAAGCTATCGAAACATATCACAGCATCAGATGTGAACAGATAACGGTGTCAGCGTAACCTTTTTCTATCCCCTAATTCCCTACCTGCCTGTGTAAGCACTTTGCATGCCTTTAGTTACGACGGCCTTCGAGGTACGGTTGCGTGGTCTGTTTCCTGGTCACGTTCTTTCTGGCTGATTCAACCAAACAAACCAGACAAACCAGATAGACCAAATCAACCAGTTAGGCCCGCACAAGCATGACCGCCGCAAACAGGACAGCTAAGGCAAGAACGAGCGAGGCGCGTGCGATCCAGGGAGACCATAGAACCAGAGTGTGATCAAACCCGGTTCGGCTCTCCGTGGGGATCTGTAATATCCGGCCGACACGAGGCCCGATGATGAGATCGTGAGTCACGATGAAGAGAAGAAGGATCGCCACGAGACCTAGCTTGACGCTCAGGATCATCGGCCATTCCGATGGATTCATGATTGGAATCCCCCGCTGATGTAGTAACGGAGGGCCTGTGAGCAAGAGAATGGCGATCGCACCCCAGACCACCACCCGGAACCGCCGGGCAACGGTCCGAAAGAGCAACGATCTCTGTGACGCAAAGGGTTCACGCTTGAGCAGCGGCGCCAGCACAACCGACAAGAAGATCGTTCCGCCGATCCAGCTGACCGCCGCAATCATATGGAGCCAGACCAGCAAGACCGTCATCGCCGCCAATCCATCGACAGGCTATGCGCACAAGCGGGAAACAAAGTTCTGAGTTCTGGGTTCTGAGTTCGAAGTTCAGAACACGTCAGTCTTCAGATCGCCCCGACCGCCCGCGGCCCATCCCGCTTCGCCTCTAACTCAGAACGCAGAACTCAAAACTCAGAACATCTTTGTTCGTCCAGACCGCCTCACCCGTCGCGCCTGTCCCGCCTGTCTCGCTTGTCTCGCTTGGGCCAGGGACCGGCGATGGCGGCGTTCATAGAACATGCTGGCTGCAATTAAATTCTAGGCACTTTGACGAGAGTGTGTCCCACAAACCCACCAAATGTCAGGCTGACGGACGCGATCGCCAAATAATGCTTGAAGGTTCTTATCGCAAACTCCACATCTTTGACTGTGCTGTTCCGTTGCAAATGCTCTCGAATCTTCGGTTCAGCCTTGCAAAAATTTGCAAACCAGGCATCCAGAGTCTTCGGATAGGACAAGTAGGGCATCCTTTGCGGATCTACAACATTGAAATACTTCCTGAAGCAGTTCATGTTGGAGGAAAAATTCGGGCACGCTCCGTATGGAAAAATGTATTTCAGAAACCATCGATCCGCTTTATAGAACCATGACTCCGAATAGATCGAATGCATCAATGCCTGCCCGCCGGGATTCAGCGCCCCGGCAGTTTTTCGATACAGATCATCGACGTCGGT
>CAMDRK010000022.1 GCA_945906715.1 Nitrospira lenta | reverse complement strand
GAGGAGAACATGGAGGCATTCTGAATTTTCAGAGGTCAAGCTACTGGGGTCGTAGCTTGACCTTGCCCTGCATGTTCGGATGAGATCGGTCAGTGACCGTGCAGCGAGACAGGCGGATGGGCGAGACGAACGAGGCGACCACACGAGGGGCGTTCAACTCATAATGCTATTCTTCGGAGGAGTGGCCAAGGCTGCCCTTTAGTGCGCGCAACCTTCTCACCCGCCCACCCAATGGCAGATATTTTTCACCCGCCCTACCCTCCGATTGCTTCGCAATCGATTTCCCGTGACGTGCCAGTTACCCGGGCGAGGGCCTTCTGATTCCCCAATGTCTCCAGAGGGAGCAGGCAGATTGTTCTTCACTGCGCGCATCGAGCGACCACTGTTTTATCGTGGGGGCTCTGCGAGCAAGAAGAACGGTCTGCCTGCTCCCTTTCATCCTTCGGAGGGCGCGCGTTCCGGGAGCACAGGGCCAACGTAGGTGCTCTCCCATCCCCTCCTTATTTTAGCGACCGTTGCAGGGAGTTTGTGGGGGAGAATTGGGCGGAGAGTGGTTGCACTTGTGGCGTGCTGGCGGAGAGGAAGGCCGACACGTTACAGATGCGTCGGTATTCTTGATGCTTGGAGGAGGCAGCGACAATGTCGCTGCCTCCTTCGGCACATAGAAAGCCGTTACTTGACGATGACCTCAACGCGGCGGTTCTTGGCACGCCCATCTGCCGTGTTGTTACTGGCGATCGGGTTGCTGTCCCCGTGGCCTGCGTCCGATAAATTGCTGCTCACACCGCCATCCCGCAGCGCCTGAGCGGCGCTAGTGGCACGAGCATCCGAGAGTTCCTTGTTGGACGGGAACTTCTTCAGCAACGCACCCTTGATCGCCACGTTGTCGGTGTACCCCGCGACATGCACTTGCTTTTCCGGGAAGTCTTTGAGGACGTTGCCCACACGCTTCAAGGCATCGGTTCCGCCGGCCTTCAGCTGGTCTTTCCCTGAATCAAACAGCAGGCTGGAGGCCAGATTGATCGTGAGCGCATCGCCGGATTGCTGGACCGACACAGTCCCCTTGGAAATTTCCGGTTGCAGAGCCTTGATTAGATCCTTTTCAGCTTTTGCGAGGCTGCCCTTGCTCTGATCCAGCTGGCTTCGCAGATCGGCCACACGGGCCTCACAATCCGCCAACTGCTTTTCGAGGTCCGCGATCCGCTGTCTGGTAGCGGCCAGCTCGGCGGCAAGCTTGTTTTTGTCGCCGGCCATGCCGCCCATCGCGGCGAGCTGCGCTTCGAGGTCCGCGTTGCGCTGCTTCGCGGCAGCGAGCTGTCGCTCCAGATCGCTCACGCGGCTGCTGAGCGCGGCGTTCTGTTTCTGTGCCGCCGCCAGTTCGTCGGCCAACCGTTGACGATCTTTTTCAAGAGCCGCGATCCGGGCGGCTGCATCCCTCGCTGTATTGTCGGTCATGTCCGTCGGTGCAGCGCTGGGATTGCAACGGACGTCAGACCAAGCCAGCCATTGGTGACTGGGATTACAAATAGGGCTCTTATCCAAGCTTGCGCAGCCTGCCAGAGCGGCCAAGCTTGTCGCCAGGATGGCGGTTTTGAATGCTTTCATGATGATGATCCCTTTCCGGATTGCGCGGGTGATCGGCCTTATGAGTCTTCCCACTCCCGCATCGTGGGAAATCTCATTGCTCCTAGCAGGGTGCTGAAAAAGTCCGCCAGCTTCGTTCTCGCATCGTTCAGATCCTCAACGTACCCCAGAGGGTACGCCTCCGGTCTTCACTCGCTGCGGCCTTGCTGGACGGCCTTTTTGAGCACCTGCTGACTATTTAGCCTCTATAACCATTTGTAGCATTTATCTCCGCACCGTATCGCACAAGGCTGTATTTTGCCGCACACTGCTACTGGCGGCTTTTCAGAGCGTCCCGGATTTCCATCAATAATTTCTCTTCGTTGGTCGGTCCTGGCGGTGGTGGAGGAGGCGCCGCAGGCGCTTCTCGCTTGAACCGGTTCATCTGCTTGACGAACATGAAGATCACGAACGCAACAATGATGAAATCGAAGATGGTCTGTAGAAATACCCCGTAGTTGAGCGTCGGGGCTCCCGCGGCTTTCGCAGCTACGAGCGATGGCTGAGAAATGCCCGAGAGGGTGAGAAACAGGCCTGTGAAGTCGACGCCTCCCAAGAGCAGGCCGATCGGCGGCATCAGCACGTCGCTGACCAGCGAGGAGACGATTTTCCCGAACGCGCCGCCGATAATGACACCGATCGCCATGTCGAGCACGTTGCCCTTCATGGCGAACTCTTTAAACTCTTTTAGCATAGGTCCTCCTTATGAGGATGAGGGTGTATTGCAATTGGTACCTGGTACTGTCGGGACTATCGTTTCCTGGTCGTATCGAAACCATATCCAAGGGTCCAGAGGTACATGTTGTCCGTATCTCCGGTACCGGCCGCCGGATTGCTGTTATAGCGTGTGGTCACTTGGAAGCCGCTCACGAATCCGTCCCAAATCTTGAACCGCACACCGTTGTCCATCGTCAAATAATAATTCTTGGTATTTTGTAACGAAGGGTACAATTCATCGTAGTGATAAAACGTGATGCGATCATCCAGGATCGGCCAGTTGAGCTTGAGCGACAAGCGGCCTCGGGGGGAGGACTGGTCATTCGCGATCCGGAAATCTTCATTGAAGTAGGATAAACCAGCTTCCGAGTAGAGCGTCATATCTTTGAGGATACCGGAGTAGTCTCCCCGTTCGATGAATTGATAGCCGGGTCCGGTGGAGAGGGCGGTTCGCATTTTAAGATCCTGGAACGTATCCTGCTCAAAGTAGGCGGATGCAAACCAGAAAAAACGTTTGGTCAGAAAGAAGTCGAGCTTGATCGTCCCCCGCGCGTTTCGAGCGATCAGGGTATTGGAGTTGTCCCCATAGACGTAACGGCCGTTAATCGAGAGACGGAGCTGTTCGCTCCGTGCCACGAAATCTCCCAGCAGGCTGGCATTGCGTAAGTGGCTGTTCCCGGTTGTCTGCGAGTAACCGCCGGTTACACTACCTGAGTAGATGACCGGGGGTTGAACGACGGGATTCATGGAGGTGACGGAGCCCATCGGAACTTCCAGCGTGCCCTTCAAGGGTTCCGCTTGCACGTTCAACGTCCCATTCGGTCCTGCTGTGGCGGTTCCCATAATCACGGACCCTTCCTTTAGATGGAAGGGGATCGGGTGATTCACGGCCAGTTTGGCCACGTCGCTCCAGTTTACTTTCATTAAATTGTCGGGGCTGGCAGCCGTCTTGATTTGCAACACGCCGCCGGCCATTTCGATGACTTCTCCGTAAATGATGCTGCCGTCTTTCAACGTCACGACATCGGGGGCAGTCGGTGCGGCTGGTGCAGTTGGAGGGACATCTTGAGCATGGGCTTCCGTGGACAATCCCTGCCCAATCAAGCACCCAGCCATGGCCAGTGCGAACCAACAGAAAGCCTTCTTCATCGAACCCTCCTTACCTGAGTGAATGACAAGGGTCTATCGCTACATGCAAGATGTGCTGAGAGCCATAGGGGCATTCAGGCCTGACCAAAGTCCGTAGGGTGATACCTTACTCCATGGTGGCGTGGAAATCATTATTTCTACGTAACATGTTGATGTGAGCGACGCGAGTATCGCATGTGGATGCATGGTTGCCGGAAATAGGCAAGGCTGATGCCGTTGACAGTGATGGGGCCATTTCACTGCACATCTTTGCAGCAGCATGGCTGATATACAGGTCACGTGAAGGTATTGTCCTTCATTTCTGTGGCTGATTTGGTGAAGAGGGGAGCTATTCCGCCACAATGGCACTCACCTTGCCGGTCACCAGACCGCGTGTTAAGATGCCGCCTCGCAAAATCGGTGCGGAGAGGTGCGAGAGTGGTCGAATCGACATGCTTGGAAAGCATGCGTCCCAGCAATGGGACCGTGGGTTCGAATCCCACCCTCTCCGCCATCTGAAGCCAGTGCTGAGTTATGAGTGCTGAGTGCTGAGTTTGCAAGACAGGAATGGGGGAGAAAAGTTGGCCTCACTGCATGAGTCTTTCTTTTAACTCAGAACTCATATCTCAGCACTCAGCACTTCGGGAAAGGGGCTGGGCCCTGTGCAGCAGAACCCTGTGAACCCCGCCAGGTCCGGAAGGAAGCAACGGTAAGCGGTTAGTTCTGTGTGCCGCAGGATCACCTGGCCCCGCTCTCTTTGAAGAAGTGCTGAGTCTTGAGTTCTGAGTTTGGAGTTGAGGACAAAAAACTTTTCCATCCCCAGGACTGACAACTCAGAACTCAAGACTCAGAACTCATAATTGGAGCGTAGCGACGTTGGATTACCAAGTTTCCGCTAGAAAGTACCGGCCAGGCACGTTTGATGACGTGATTGGACAGCCACACGTTGTTCAGACGCTGGTCAATTCCATCACCACGAAACGAATTGCCCAAGCCTATCTCTTTTCCGGAACCCGCGGTGTGGGAAAAACTACGGTGGCAAGGATTCTTGCCAAGGCGCTCAATTGTGAGCGCGGGTCGACCGGCACACCCTGTGGTACCTGCTCCAACTGTCTTGAAATCGCGCAGGGAACCTCCGTCGATGTCATGGAGATCGATGGCGCGTCCAATACGAGTGTGGACGATGTGCGTGAGATTCGCGAGAACGTCAAGTTTGCCGCCTTTCGCGGGAAGTACCGGGTCTACATCATCGACGAAGTCCACATGTTGTCGAACTCAGCCTTCAATGCGCTGTTGAAGACGCTGGAGGAGCCGCCGCCGCATGTGGTGTTTATCTTCGCCACGACCGAGATTCACAAGATTCCGGCGACGATCCTCTCTCGCTGCCAGCATTACAACTTTCGACGAATTGCGCGAACTGAAATTGTCGAGCGGCTGCGCCATGTGGCCGAACAGGACCAGATCGTGATCGAGGAACGGAGCCTGATGGCGCTCGCCAGGGCCAGCGAAGGCAGTATGCGCGATGGGTTGAGCCTGCTCGACCAAGCGGTAGCATTCGGCGGCAAGACGATCGTGCATACGGATCTGGAGGCCCTGCTGGGGGCGGTTCCACAAGAACTCGTTCGTGCCGTGATTCAGGCGATCACGGCTCAGGAGAGTGCCGCGGCGTTACGCGTGCTGGCGCAACTGTTGGACCAAGGGCACGATCTGCGGGCCTATTGCGCGGAGGTCGTCGAGTATCTGCGTAACATGCTGGTGGTGTCGGTGGTGCCCTCACCTCAAGAATGGCAGGGGTTGATCGAGGCATCAGCGGAAGATCTCACGCAGCTGGCCGCTGACGCGCGCTCGTTTTCACCCGAATTACTTCAGGAATTGTTGGCAATCTTCACGCAAGCGGAGGACTCGCTCAGGCTCAGTGCCCATCCTCGGTTCGTGCTTGAAGCAGCGGCAGTGCGTGCCACGAGGTTGTTGCGTCGAGCGGATGACAAGCCAGGGCAAACAGTGCAACAAACTCAGCCGATACGTCCATCTCAGCCGACCCCAGGGCGTACGGGCCAGCCGGTCTCACCGGCTCGCTCCACAGATCCAGCGCCCTCCTCGCCCCAGCGGCCCCCTCAATCGACAGCCCCCGCACCGGCCACTTCGATACCATCGAGGTCTCCTGTTACCGGAAACATGGAACCGCCACGAGGCCCTTCAACGAGTCCTACGAATGTCAGAGCCCCCGGCACGGACGGCGAGGTGAAGGCTCCAATGCCCCTGGCATCGCGTCCACCTGATGGTGGGCGGGCCTCGGTGACGCTTAATTGGGAACAGGTCCAAGAGGAAGTGGCCAATGCCTCTTCCAGGATTGCCGCTTTCTTGGAAAGAGGACGGTTTGTGAGTGTGGATGGCCATGTTGTAACAATTGGGTTTGCCAAGCAGGAGATGGCGGCCCGAGGGATGATCGAGAACCCTGATAATATGGCAGTGCTTACTTCAATATGCGAACGATTGAGCGGTCAGACTGTTCGGCTGCGGATTGCCGAACTGACTGAGTCGGATCCTTCCGGGCCGACGATGGCGCAGCTCAGGGCGGCGAAGGAAAAAGAGCAACGGCTGGTTCTCTTCGAGCAGGCGCGGGCACATCCGGTGGTGAAGCAGGCGCTGGAGATATTTGGCGCAGAACTCGCAGAGGTTAGGTCGGTGTCGAATCAGAAGGAGGGTGAGGAATGAAGAACCCGATGGGCAACATGGGAAATCTTCTGAAGCAAGCGCAGGCGATGCAGGCTCAAATGGCGAAGGTGCAGGAACAGGCCTCGTCGAAGACGGTGACCGGAACGGCCGGCGGTGGCAGTGTGACGGTCACTGCGAACGGGGCCATGCAGCTGGTCGGCATCGTCATCGATCCCGAAGTGGTGAAAAGCGGCGATGTGGAGATGGTGCAGGATTTGGTTATGGCCGCCTCCAATGACGCTCTGCGTAAGGCTCGCGAGATGATGGCGGATGCGATGAAATCGGTTACGGGCGGGATGAATGTTCCTGGGTTGACCTAGCGAATTATCACGGCATGGCAGTCGATCAGCAAGGATTACTTTCACGGTTGGTGCGCGAGTTAGTTCGTCTTCCTGGTATCGGCCAAAAGACGGCGCAGCGATTGGCCTTTCACGTCTTGAAGGCTGAGCGCGAAGACGCGCTTCGCTTGGCTGAGGCGATTCGTGCTGTCAAAGACGGGCTCTCGTTTTGCCGGCAATGCCGGAACATCGCCGAGGGCGAACTCTGCGAATTTTGTCTGGATCCTAAACGGGACCAGACCAGAATCCTGGTGGTAGAAGAACCGAGTACGACCTATGCCATCGAGCGAGCGGGAGCCTACCGAGGTTTGTATCATGTGCTGCTCGGCGCCTTATCACCGCTGGACGGCGTCGGCCCGTCCGATATCAGGGCCGAGGAGTTGGTCGACCGGGTGAAGCTTGGGGGAATTGACGAAGTGATTCTCGCAACGAGTCCGACGATCGAGGGTGAAGCGACCGCCATCTATTTAACGAACCAACTGAAACCTCTTGGCACCAGGGTCTCGCGTATCGCCTATGGCATTCCGGTCGGGATGGATATCGAATATGCCGACGATGTGACGTTGCTCAAGTCGATCGAAGGCCGCCGGGAGCTCTAGGAGCCTATCTTGTTCATCTGGTCTGTTCGGTCTGTCTGGTTCATCTGGTTAGTTTCGTTCATCCAAACACACGAGACAGACCGAATAGACCAGACAGACCTGGCTTGATTGACTGGGCTCGTGCGGCCCATTGACCCCCCTCTAGGCCCCTGCTATAGTTTTACGGTTTTGGACGGTCTTACTCTTCAGCGAGGTTGCAGTACTATGAAGGCAGGCTCTTCCGCCAAGCGCAATTCTCCCACTCGACCGGCAGCCAAAGCTGTCACGGCCAAGCCCAAAGCTAAGAAATCGTCTCAGGGGAAAAAGTACGCGGCTATTCGCCGTGATCTTGAGCGGCAGCGCAAGGTATTGTTGGAGGAGGTGGTCGAAGGCCTCGCCAATCCAAACGGTCAGGAGACCTTCCCGGATGTCAGCGATCAGGCGTCGGCGGAAGCCGAGCAGAATTTTTCGATGCGTATCCGTGAGCGCGAGCAACGATTAGTTAAGAAGATCGACGAGGCGCTTGAGCGGATGAACCAAGATATCTATGGCATCTGTGAGCGCTGCGAAGAAGAGATTCCCTATCCTCGGTTGAAAGCCCGCCCAGTCACGACCCTCTGCATCAACTGCAAGACGCTCGAAGAACAGGAAGAAAAGGCCCGGCGCTGAAGAGCCAAGCCTAGTCTGTCTGGTTCATCTGGTCTATCTGGTTTGTCTGGTTCAACCAAATAAACAAGACAAACTAAATAAACCAAATAACGGATTTCTTCTGCTGGCGAGCTTTTTCAGCAGCCTGTTAGTGTAGTGTCTCAGTAATCACTTTACAGTCCGTTCGTGGTGAGCTTGTCGAACCATGAACGGAAGTCATTGAACTGCTTCCCCCTTCGACAGGCTCAGGGTGAACGGTGAGTGTAAAGAAGCGTTGGATACACTACACTAGTGCTTCAATGTCTTGACGCGTTGTTGGACTAAAGCAACGCGGCTGGCTTCATCGGGGATACCCTGGACCAGCGCGAGATAGGTCTCGTACTCCGAGATGGCCCGTTTAGGACTCGTGGGCTCGTAGGCCTCGGCCAAGTTGTAACGGGCGATGGCATAGTTAGGGCGGAGCGTGACGGCTTTTTCGAATGAGGCAAGCGCGCTCGCCTTGTCTCCCAGCTCGCGGTACACAGTGCCCAGGTTGTTCAGAATTTCAGGAGTGTTCGGTCTGATGGCCAAGGACTGAAGCATCTCCGCCTTGGCCTTTTCGTGCTCTCCCTTTCCTTCCCATGCCAGGCCTAGCTTGTGATGAGCCTCTGCCAGCCATACTTTATTCGTAAAGCCGCTTGCGATCGCTTTCTGGTAAGCGGTGGCTGCGGTATCGTAGCTCTGCGCTCCGCAGTAAGAGAGCTGCGCGGTTTGGCCGCGCGCAAATTGCTGGAGCGAGAGGAAGGGTTCCTTGTCCTCCGCGCCTTGAGTCTCGCTCTCTTGCCCGGGCTTCTTGCCCTTTGGATAGCGGAGCCGTTCCAAAAACTCTCGTCGATAGGGTGAAAAGAGCCGTACATAGGGGTCGATCGTCACGGAAACTTGGAGCAGCGTCGGATGCTCGCGGGTGCCAAGCACCAAGTACTGTGTCGTCGTTTTCTCATCGCCGGTTTCGTACAGGGCGCTGGAATCCATGTTTGTCTTTGAGGATAGATTTGCCACAGTGAGATAGAATTCCAATACTGGTTTCAGCTGAGATAAGGTCTGGCGGAGGACTGGATAGGGTTTCAAGTCCAGGCCGGATGGAAAGGTAAAGACGGTTCCAACCAGCAGGCCGTCCTCATCGAAAAAGTAGGACTCGTCGCCATGCGATGGACTTCGCCCGGCAGGGAGAAGCAGCTCTTGTCCGGTGCCCCAGTCCTGTGGCTTGAGGGTAGAGGCAGGATGTGTCTTGAGGAATCCGGATTTCGAGGTGCAGAGGGTTGTGGGTTTCAGGAGGACCAAGTCGCTTTCAGAGGGCGGGAGAACCGGTTTTCGAGGCGACGTATCGCAACTGTTCAGTAACAGGCCCAGTCCTAGGCCGCAGACCACCCACAGTCGAAAGAGTCCAGCATAAGGCAGCTGCTTGTTACGTGAATTCAAACTCACGAAGGGAGCATACACGAAAGGTGAAAGGGTTTGCCAAGGGGGTGACACAGCAACGCCCGCTCTCGTGAAGAAAGCGGGCGTTCAATCCAGGGCGGTGCAATTGTGGAAGTTATCGCCTTTGGCTATTCACCATTGAGTCCTCAGATGTATATCCGAAAAGATAGGGCATCTTGCTGGTGATCGCGTAGATCGGCCGGTTCACACCGTAATCCATCGCAACTCCGAGCGGGTGTAAGAGAAAACCGGCCCAGCGCCAGGGGTTATCGCCAGGGGAAGCTCCGGCCGCCACATCGGTATAGACTAAGGATGTGGGGTCCATCACACTATAAATGCTAACCGGGGGGGTATAGCCTCCATCTGCATCGGCCGACGCCTGTTGCTCGCGGTTTCCGGCACAACCGACTGTGGTGGCCAGGAGGAGAATTCCCAAGGCAAGAGTTGTAGTCCGCATAGATGACCTCATGTGTCTTATGATAGTTCAGGGTCGATGGTCTCTCGGTAGACTGAAGTGTAGCCGAGGTCGGGTATTCTGTCCAGAATTAGCAGGATGCTGAAAAAGTCCGCCAGCGGCGTTCTCGCATCACTCAGAGGCTCAACGTATAGAGTCCAGCCCTTCGGATATCGGAATCACTGAAGGGGTTTTTCCGTTCGCCAAGATCCATCGCCATGGCGAACGGCCACACAAAGTGAGGTGAGTACCTCCTCGCCTCTTCGCTCGCTGCGGCCTTGCCTGCGGAACGGCGCGTTTTGGCGCGCCGGGGCTGGGCGGGTGAGGACCGTGGCCTTTTTGAGCATCCTGCGGTTTAGGCCAGAGAGTATGGATTGGGATCGGGAAAGGGGAGAATATGGTAGGCGATACTGGTATCGAACCAGTGGCCTCTTCCGTGTGAAGGAAGCGCTCTACCCCTGAGCTAATCGCCTACGAGCGGCAAAGTCTAGCATGGGGTTGTAAATTGGATCAACCGTGCCGCCGGTGCCGTGCAGAGCGAAGTCACCTTGACATCCCCAAAATGCGCTTCCTACAATGCCACCGTTCTTAGCCTTTCTTTAGGGAGTTTTGCTCGAATGCGTGAGGACATTGTCATTATCGGGGGCGGTTTGGCTGGGTCTGAAGCGGCATGGCAGGCAGCCAATCGTGGAGCGAAAGTGACGCTCTATGAAATGCGCCCCAAAGAGATGACTCCGGCGCACAAAACCGGTGGTCTGGCCGAGCTGGTGTGCTCGAATTCACTCGGCTCAGCGGATATCCTGAATGCTCCCGGCATTTTGAAAGAGGAGATGCGCCGCCTCAACTCGCTCATTATTCGGGTGGCGGATGAAGTACGAGTGCCGGCCGGATCGGCTCTGGCCGTCGATCGCGATCTGTTTTCACTCAAGATTACCCAGGCGCTGGAAGGGCATCCGAACATTCGCATTCTGCATGAGGAGGTCACCGAGATTCCCACGGACTGTCTCTGCATCCTGGCGACCGGCCCTTTGACATCCGCTAAACTATCTCAGGCGATCGCGCAACTGACCCACAGCAAACATTTGTATTTTTACGATGCCATCTCCCCGATCGTGGATGCCGATTCCATCAATATGGATGTCGCATTTCTCGCGTCCCGTTACGGCAAGGGCGGGGACGATTATCTCAACTGCCCTATGGACGAGCTTGCCTACAATGCCTTCTATGATGCATTGCTTGCGGCGGAGAAAGTCCAACCGAAAGAGTTCGAAAAGGCTGCCTACTTCGAAGGCTGTATCCCGATTGAGGTGATGGCCGAACGGGGCCGTCAGACCATGCAGTTCGGTCCGTTGAAGCCGGTGGGCCTTGAGAATCCCAAGACCGGCGCCCGAGCCTATGCGGTGGTGCAGCTCAGGACGGAAAACGCCCATCGCTCCTGTTACAACCTCGTGGGGTTCCAGACCAAACTGACCTACGGAGAGCAGAAGCGGGTGTTTCGCATGATTCCCGGTCTTGAGCAGGCGGAGTTTCTGCGCTACGGCAGCCTGCATCGCAACACCTTTATTAATTCTCCCCAACTGCTGCAGAATACCCTTCAGTTTAAGGCGCGCGGCACCCTCTTCTTTGCAGGACAGTTGGTCGGTGTTGAGGGCTATACGGATTCCGCCGCGATGGGAGGGCTCGCAGGAATCAACGCGGCCCGTGGTCTGGCAGGGTTGCCGTTGGTCACGCCGCCACCTACCACAGCGCATGGCTGTCTCGTGTCGTATATTACGGCCACGGACCCTCGTCACTTTCAGCCGATGAATACGAATTTCGGGCTCTTCCCTCCGCTTGGCACACCGACGAGAGACAAGGAACGCAAACGACGGCTCACGGGACAACGGGCGCTTGAGGACTTGGCGGCATGGATGACGCAATTCGAGCTTTCATGACGTTCCTCGAGCTGGAGCGTCATGCGTCGCAGGAGACAATGCGCAACTATGCCTCGGACCTCCGGCAGTTTCAGACCTTCATGAAGGCAGAGCATCCCGGCGTGCCCCTACTCGACCCTGCCGCAGTGCAAACGGAGTCGATTCGGTCCTATCTTCACTGGCTGGATCGCAAGCGCGAAAAAAGCACCTCGATGGCCAGAAAACTCGCCTCCCTCCGCAGCTTCTATCGCTATCTGCAACGAGAGGGCAGGGTCGGTCTCAATCCTGCCGAGGCCATCAGGACGCCGAAACAGCCGAAACATCTTCCTCGTGTGTTGAGTAAAGACGATGCGGCGGCATTGATGGAGTTTCCTGCCGGCGAAACAGGATCGTCGCTCCGAGACTCGGCGTTGCTGGAGACGCTCTATTCGACCGGGGCTCGCGTGAGTGAACTTGTGGGGATCAATCTCGACGATCTCCGCGCGTCTGAAGGGCTGGTCCATCTGCGAGGAAAGGGCCGGAAGGAGCGCATCGTGCCGATCGGAGTTGTGGCGCTCAAGGCAATCCACAACTATCGTGCTTCGCTGAAGCCATCAACCATCAAGCATCGGCCATCAGTTCCCATTTTTTTGAATCTTAGAGGGGGACGGTTAACAACCAGGAGTGTCGCCCGCATTGTGGCCCGCTATTCGAATCGGCTGACCGGTGGTTCCGTGAGTCCCCATACGTTGCGCCACTCCTTTGCAACCCATCTGCTCGATGAAGGGGCCGATCTGCGCTCGATCCAAGAGATGCTTGGACATGTCTCATTGAGTACGACGCAAAAGTATACCCACCTGGCTACGGACCAGCTTCTGGCTGTCTATGATAAAACTCATCCGAGGGCAGGTCGCCCAGCCGGCGCGCGTATGGTGAAGGACGATAAGCCATAGGAGTCTTGCTATGAATAGACTGATTAAGAAAGCCAACGTCCTGATCGAAGCCTTGCCCTACATTCGCACCTTTAAGGGGAAGACGGTGGTCATCAAGTATGGCGGTCATGCGATGACCGATGCGCCGCTGAAAGAAAAGTTTGCCCAGGATGTCGTGCTCCTGAAATATGTAGGCCTCAACCCGGTCATCGTGCATGGTGGGGGCCCCCAGATCGACAAGATGCTTCAGCGCTTGGGTATCGAAGCCAAGTTTCGCCATGGAGTTCGGGTCACCGACGAAGCCACGATGGAAATCGTGGAGATGGTGTTGGCTGGCAAGATCAACATGGAAATCGTCGATCTCTTGAATCGCCATGGCGGTCTTGCGGTCGGCTTAAGTGGAAAGGATGGCGGGCTGATGCTCTCTCGACCGCTCACGGCCAAGGCCTGGGCGGCCAGTTTGGAAAAAGATCTCGACGACGGTGAGGGGGACGAGGACTTCGGCTTGGTCGGAGAGGTTCAGTCTATCGATCCCACGTTGGTGAAGAAACTACAACAGGACCATTACATTCCCGTCATCGCCCCGATTGGCACCAACCGGGAAGGAAATACATACAACATCAATGCCGATCTGGTGGCCGGGGCGATGGCTGCTGCGCTGGGCGCGGAAAAGCTGGTGATGATGACCGATGTGAAAGGCATTCGCGATGCGAATGGGCGCCATCTCTCGACGGTCTCACGCAAAGACGTACAGCGGATGGTGAAGAAGGGCACGATCGGCGAAGGGATGTTGCCCAAGGTCCATGCCTGCTTGGATGCGCTCGGCGGCGGCGTCGGCAAAGCCCATATCATCGACGGCCGAATTCCTCATGCCATTCTTCTCGAAGTGTTCACGCGTAAAGGTATCGGGACCGAGATCACCGCATAACCAAAACATCGGCGATTGCAGCAGAAACGTCCATGAATAGTCCTGGTTAGTTGTGGTAACCCAGCGTCTTCGAATTACCCGCCATCTTGAGTCTCTTGTCGGAGAACGCCATCCTGAGACGAGTCCTCGCGCGCTTCGAAAAACGGCACACTATCTGGCCACGCAATTTGCCAAGTTAGGATGGGTCACCAGTGGCCAGCCCGTGAATGCGTGGGGCAAGGTCTATCGCAATGTGGTAGCGACCAAGTATCCGGATCGGCTAGGCCAAGGAGGCGAATTACCCCCACTCCTGATCGGAGCCCACTACGACACCGTGTCCGGGTCGCCGGGCGCGGACGATAACGCGAGCGGGCTTGTGGTCCTCCTTGAGGTGGCATCGCGACTCAGCGCGCAACCTCTCGCGCGGCCAATCTGGCTCGTGGCCTTCTGCCTTGAAGAGCAGGATCGACTGGGAAGCCAAGCGTTCGTGTCCCGCTTGAAAGCCGAACGATGTGAGTTGGCCGGCGCCATCATCTTGGAATGTGTCGGGTTCGCCAGGAGCGAGGCGGGCACACAGCAGGCCCCGCCGGCAGTGCCTATCGCGGTGCCGACCCAAGGAGATTTTCTCGCCATTGTGGGCAACGAGGCATCCCGGTCTTTGGTGCGCCAGCTTGAACAGGAGGCCCAGCGGCTTGAAGCGAAGCTTAAGACCCTGTCATTAGTGGTGCCGGGCCAAGGGGAGGCCTTGCCCCATACCCGCCGTAGCGACCATGCCTCGTTCTGGGATGCAGGCTATGCAGCCGCGGTATTGACCGATACGGCGAACTTCCGGAATCCGCATTATCATCGTGAGACCGATACTTTGGACACGCTGAATCTCGAATTTCTCTCGAACGTCGCAGCGACGGTGACCGCAACCGCGACGCAGATCGCTGGAGCAGGATCATGAAGAAGAGTCGCACGAAACTCCCTCCCGCAACCAGCCGTCTCATAACCGAGGTCTATGGCCGTCTCGACTATGGTGCGCTGGGGCCAGTCTACTGTTATGAAGGCGGCGACGAGTTTTGGCGAGCGAAGCGGGGGCTCTGTGAGCGGCTTGGAAGTCGGGTTGCTCTTCTATTGAAGAAGAAACTCAGACGGGGAGGACGCAGTCTCTACGTCGGCGCCGGAGTGGCGGAACTTCCTGCGTTGATATTGGAAACGGTCGAACTGGGTCGGGCAGCGGAACCCTATAATCTCAGGAGAACCGAAGTCTCAGCCCTCAACCCTGCTTGCCATTCGATTCCCCTCACGTTCCACGCAATGGATGCGGCCAAAGCGAAGGGCCGATTCGACCATCTCTGGATAGTCAGCGTGTTGAATGACCCTGAGCGATTCCCGCATCTGTCGCCTCTGTCCTATGGACGAGGCAATCCTCTTACCCTCGACCCCCAGAAGTTCGAGAAAGAGCGCCGCATCGTACGTGCGTTAGTCGCAGGTTGCATGGAAAAACTTACAAGGCCTGGCCTGGTCACGACCACGACTGAAGAAGTCATATGGATTGCAGAATGGTGTCACCGGCATCGAGTGCCCTACTTGGTCGGGAAACGCTACTATCCGACAGCGCTGGTGGGAGATCCGATCTGTTTCATCAGGGTTGGTACGGAGTAAGGGGTAGGCTGCTGAAAAACCCGCCAGTCTGTCTTGTTCATCTGGTCTGTTCGGTCTATCTCGTGTGTTTGGTTGAACGAAACGAACCAGATGAACCAGACAGACCGAATAGACCAGAGAGACCAGATAGACTGGGCTGCTAGACCCTGAATCCTGGCTTAGCTTTTGAGGTGTTGCCCATGTACTGGCTTGCGTACTTCACGTAGTTCTCCGCCGACTCCTGAATCCACGCGAGCTCTTC
>CAMDRK010000021.1 GCA_945906715.1 Nitrospira lenta | reverse complement strand
CGCGCGAGCACGGTGGCTTTGAAGTTGTCGCGGAAGGCCGCAGCGTCGCGGTATTCCCGCCTTGCTTCGGCATCGAACTCGAGAATCATCGCAACTAGGAGGGTAAGGACCAGGAGGGTGAGGAGGAGGGCGATACCCCGTTCATCAGGCCTTCGCATAGGTCACAATTTTCAGTGTCGCGTCGAGATTGACCGGGTTATCGTATTTGGGTTTCATCTGCAGATGGTGGACCTGGATGTCATAGGGCGCCTTTTCGATGGCCAGTAACAGGGCGAGGAGCTGTGGTAGGGTCACGCCGTCCAGTCGAAGGTCGACGGAAGTCTCTTGGTAGCCTTGGACAACAATGGGGGCTTGCGGCTGCATGCCGACGATGCGATCGCGAATCTGCGCGGTCGTCGTCGCTTCTTCCATGAAGGCCAACAGCGAAAACTGGGCCGGCGGGATTGGCATACGTTGTTCGAGCTTGGCCACGCGCGCCTGCTTGACGACATAGTCTTGCGCGACAAGCGCAAGTTCCTGGCTGTCTTTGGCTTTCCGTTTCGCCTGGCGATCGAGCTTGTCGATCGACGTCATGATCGGATCGACGATCAGCAGAAAGACCAGCGCGACTGCGACCACGCTTCCGCCCGCAGCCACGATGATGCGCTCTCGTTGTGAGAACTGCTGCCACCGTTCTTTCAGCATCTGCATCATGGCCGTTGCACCATATAGGTCAGCCGAAACACGACTTGGTTCGGTCCAGCCCCGACGCGGGTATCGCTGATGGAGACCTCTTGAAATGTTTCGTTTGAGACGAAAGCCTGCTTGATTTTTTCGACCGCATCGAAGGTCGTGGTTTCACCTTCCAAATGGACACTGGTCCCATCGATCGTCAGATCCCGCACTTTCAACGGCACGCCTGGCGGCACATGCTTCACCAGTTCTGCAAGGCCGGCAAGAACGTTGTAGCCTCTACCGTCGACAATCGAGAGACTTTTTTCCAGCTGCGACAGTCGATAGCGCGCCTGATCCAATTCCTCGCCTGAGCTTGCGCCTGGACCGAACGTTTGCGCGTATTGCGCCTGAAGCCCGCTCTTGAGGCTCTTGACCGTCGAATCCTTGAGCATCACGCGCACTGAGAGATCCATCAGCCCCAAAACAGCCAGGATGAGTCCACCCCATAGGGCCAGCCGGCGATCCTGCTTCGAGACATCCGTTGTGGCGGATGCGGCATCGGTTCCGGATTTGAAGTCGATAGCGAGCCCTGATCCCGCCAACCTCGACTTCCAGCGGGGGCGGACAATATTTGGATGGATTGCCAATCCGAACGCAATGGAAAATGCGCGGGGACAGCTTGACCCAAAGCCTTGCCGTGGGCCGACCGGGAGTAAGCCCAATTGATGGGCCATATGTCCGCTCAACTCTCTGAGCTTAGAACCGCCACCCGATACCCAGCAATGAGTCAGCCGTTGATGGACCGCGCCTTCGTAGGCATGGAGGGAGACGCGTAGCTCTTTGAGGACCGGGTCGAGCCAGGCATCGACTTCCTGTACGGCCATGGCCCGTTTCCGCCGTTCCGCTTCGGCGAAGCTGCAAGCATGGCGAACGGCGAGCGCAAGGGTGAGATGATTGCCGCCCCAGAGCACGGTCCGTAACAAAACCGGACGGCCTTCATGGACCAGACACAAGGTGGTCTTCGAGGCTCCGACATCGATGATCGCCATGTCGCCGGGAACCTGAGCTCCTTCTTCTTTCAAAAACTGGCTGACAGAAAACAAGGCCATACCGTCAATCGTGATCGCCGAGGGGTTCAGGTCGGCGGAGGCCATAAACCCTAAGTGTTCGGCAATTTTTGATTTGGGCGCTGCGGTGACGAGGACATCGGACCCGGTGGCTTTGGTTGCCCCTTCCTGAGAATCTCGCGCCGGCAATAACAGACTGCCAATGGTGACATCCTCCAGGGGCATGGGAATCAGATTTTCCATTTCGAACGGAACGACCTGCGCCAGCTTGGAGGCATCGCGAAAGGGGAAAGAGAGGGTTCTGATAAACACATCCTGGCAAGGGAGTGCGGTGACAATTTCCCCACTGCCATACAGGCCATGCTGCCAGAGGAAATTTCTGAGCATGGCCGTTCGCTGCGCCGGTTCCGTGTGTTTCTGCCCCCCATGAGGCACGGGCTGGTGAAAATATTCCACCGACTCGCGCCCGGTCAGGCGTCGGCGAAACCGCACAGCCTTAAAGGCCGTCTGTCCGATATCGAGCCCGATACAATCAGCAATCATCGACAGCTTCCGACTCCTGGTCTCTCTGGTCTGTCTCGTCTATTCGGTCTGTCTTGTCTCTCTGGTTACCCGACTCTCCTAACCAGATAGACCGAATAGACTAAATAGACCAGACAGACCTTCTAACAAAATAGACCAATTAGAACGCCACTCTCGCGGTCATAATTGGCCCCACTAGTTTGAAGGTCAAGGGGGTGCCAGGCTGAAAAGGCGGCAATGAGAGGCTCGCCGCTTTTTGGGCAAATCCGGCGCCGGGGATCACGGTGACTGTGAGATCCAAAAGGCTTTGCTGCACCGGTTGTTGCAACGTCACGCGCCCTTGAGCCGTAAACGATCCATCTACACCGTCACCCTTCAATTCCGTTACGTCGCATGTGCCACCGCGGCAAGCGAGCGAAGCTTGGATCCGATCGAACGAAAGTGAGGGGATCGAAGCCACGCCGGCAGCAATCTGATTAACGACGAGATCCTTGACTTCAAGTTTCACGGTCCCTTCCCCTTTGAGGGCAGCAGAGGCGTCTTGCGCGCTGTCCCATCGATGCTTGAAATCTCCCTGGACAGTTCCTCGGCTCACGTAGGGCTTCAAAATTGCCGCAAGATCCATCTGCTGGAGATGGCCGTCGACTGCAACCGAACCAAGCAGGGACCATGAGGCCGCATTCAGAGATCCCGTGGCTCGCCCAGCCCCCGCTTGCGCCGCCCCAGGCAGTTGAACAGTGTAGTCTATTACCAGTCTCCCTAACAATGCCTGAAAGACTCCAACTGTTGCCCGCGCGGCTTCAACTGGAATCGTCCCGATCGTCGGTCCCGCAAGAACGAGATCCCGCCACTCAATGGCGGCTGGAAGGCTCACAGACCAATCAGCGGCGCGAACTTCCCACCCACTCGCGCGATTGGCTTCGGTCAAGAGGCGGTTCTGGAGCGGGCCATAGGGAAAAGTCAGAAATAGAAATACGATAAAGCAGGCCAGCGACGCCAGTCCCCATCCGAGGGGGCCTTTCAGCTTCAGGGTCTCAGGCAAGGCAATGGGCCAGGGCATCATGAGGCCCCTACCGATACCCACTGGCGGACGGTCTGGAGCTCCGCCTTCTCTTGGAGCAGCGTCAGTTCAAGCAAGAGCGCTTTGGGAGACTCAGTCCCACGGTTAGCCCATTCATCGAGCCAGAGCTTGCTCTTGCCATCGTAATAGCGAACGTTGAATCCTTTCACCTTAGTGGCCAGCTCGACTAACTCGACTGATTCATCTGTCAGACCGTAGAGATTCCTGCGTACGAATCGAAGGAGCCGATCGCCTTCTCTGGTATAGACGACCCGAACCAACTCGGTGTCTTTGGCAGACTCCGCCCCTCGAAACTGTCCCATGGTGAGAAAGGCTACCGAATCGGCAGGCCGGCCTTCGAACAGGCCATTGATTCCCATCCAAGGATTGGCTGTGCGGCCCTCGCTGACTGACAGCTCATCGGCCATGACGCGTAAGGTGCTGCGAACGATCTGTTCAGTGGCCGAGCTTGCCCTAGCCGTCTCGATCGCGCTCATCGTCACATAGAGAGATCCAAAGACCAAGGCGGCCATCATGGCAACCAGCGACACCGCCAGTAGAACTTCGACCAGGGTAAAGCCGTTCTCAGGGGGTTGTCGAAACGACATAGGTACTGACCTCAACCATTTCATCCGTTTTTCCTCGGGGCCAGAGAACCTGAATCTTGATTTCCCGCACGGCCGGCAATTGCGTAGGGGAGACAATCCTCTTCCAGCGATAATTCGCCGGGCGATTTGTAATGTCGGCAGTCGGCAGTGATCCGAGTGGGGTTGCAAGGAATTCTCCGCCCGTTTCTCCGACGGGTAACAGCGCTCCCAGCTCCGTCTCTATCAATTTTTCCTGCGCAAGGATCGTGGCAGTCATAAGTTCCTTGGCTCTGGCATGGAGATCGAGGTCCCAATTGCGAAGGCCCAATAAGATCGGCAGCGCGAGCGCGAGAATGCCGAGCGCAATCAAGACTTCCAGCAATGTGAAGCCCCGTTCACTGCCCACTGAGAACCGCCTGCGATGGCACAGCTTCATACACATCGATGTGATTACTGACCTGCCGTCTTGAGCAACGGTTTCACACGTTCGGGAATGACCAGTGGCTTGGGAGGCTCAATCCGCTCGTCGCTCATGCGGATCGCTCCTGTTACCGGCTCGATGGCAATGGCCAGAATGTTGTTTTTTGTATCCATCATATGCATCGTCATCGGATCAATCCTTCCCGTAGGGTAAAAGGATAGATCGACCCGACCGGACTCTTTTTTTCCCTGACTCAGCAGAACGTCTGAAACGCGAATTGTGGCTGGGAAGTTCAACGGTGTGGCCCAGGTGGGGTCGGTCGGTATCTTTTCTTGATTCCCATCGAGAATCATGGGCCAGTACAGCCCTCGATCCATATCAACGTACAGACGCACCGTCTTCTGGCTGGACATGGCCAGGCTCTGGAGGGATCGCACAGTCCCGACCATCCGCCGGCCGACAGAGCTCAGATTTTCATCCAGTGAAATTCGAGGAAGAATAATACCCAGCAAACCGACGAGCAGGAACAAGACAATGAGGATTTCCAGAATGGTAAATCCATTCGAGGCCCGTAAGGAGTGAGGGGTGAGGCGTGAGGGGTGGAGAGAAACACACGGTGTCTTCCATGTCCATACCCCTTTACCCCGTACCTCCGTTACCCCTTGCCCCATCCTTCTAGTCCTTGTCCAGGTTCCAATTGGTGATATCGGCATTGACGCCTTCGCCACCGACTTCGCCATCCGTTCCGAGGGAGATAATATCGTACTCACCTCTCTGACTAGTACTCTGACCGGGACTCAGAGCGGAACTCTGACCGGGACTCAGATACTTGTAGGGGTTTGCCCAGGGATCTTCCGGAAGCTTTGGAAGATAACCGCCGATCTTCCATTTCTTTGGGATGACGCCAACTGAGGGTTTTTCCACCAAGGCCTTCAACCCCTGTTCAGTTGAGGGGAAAACACCGTTGTCGAGCTTATAGAGTTGCAAGGCCCCTTCGATGTTGCGGATCTGGACCTTGGCCGCTGTGCGCTTGGCGTCATCGGTCCGCCCCATGATGCGAGGAACAACCAAGGCAGCAAGAATCGCGAGAATGGCCACCACGACCATGATCTCGATGAACGTGAAACCAACTTCACGCCGAAGAATATGGCGTGAGGCGTCTGGGGTGCTAGGTGAGGGGTAAGGGGTGCTACGTGAGGGGTGAGGGGTAAGGGGTAAGGGGTAGAAATGTGCATATCCATATGGCTTTGCCCATAGCAGCTTCAACAGCAGCTTCAACCTCTCAACTTGCTCTCTTCCAGTCATCGAACACCTCCCGTTAGACTCATTCTGAAGTAGGCTGAGGTCGAGGTTAAGGTTGAGCGAAGACCTGACTTTCATCATCTCAGCCTCAACCTAAGCCTTAACCTTCCCCTTACGCTGGCGGACTTTTTCAGCCTCCTGTTAGCGAACCATTTGTCCCATTTCAAAAATCGGCAGCAAGATGGCTACCACAATAAAGAACACCAGGACACCCATAACCAAGATCATGATCGGTTCCAGCAACGATGTGAACCGTGTGATGACCCGATCCACTTCTCCATCATAAATTTGTCCGATTCGACGGAGCATCTCTTCCATTTCACCGCTGCGTTCACCGACTGCAATCATGTGGGTTACCAGCGCGGGAAACTCACCACTGCGCTTCAGCGGTTCGGCAATCGTTTCCCCTTCGCGTATATTCTGTCTGGCCCCCTCGACCGCATGTTCCAGCACGCGATTATTCATGACGCGCTTCGCGACGTCCATGGCATCTAACAGCTGCACGCCGCTGGCCAGCATGGTGGCCAATGTGCTGGTGAGCCGAGAGATGGCGACCATACGGGCAACCTCGCCGATAAGTGGAATCTTCAGCAGCCATCGGTCGGCCTTGGTCAGTCCCGCTTCCGTCTTCATCGCCCGACGGATCGCCCACACTGTCAAACCCACCACACCAAGAATCACCGCCCAATAGTCTGCAAGGAAATGACTGATGCTCATCAGCACGACGGTAGGCCAGGGGAGGGCCTGCTTTAGACTTGTAAAGACGGCGGTAATTTTTGGCACGACAAAGGCCATGAGGAAAAAAAGCACCGAGGCGCCGACGATTAACATCAGGGCCGGATAGAGAACGGCATTCGTCACTTTATGTTTGAGCGCCAACTGCTTTTCCAGAAACTCCGCAAGACGGAATAAGATCTGGTCCAACGCTCCGCTGGCTTCACCGGCCCGTACCATGTGTACATAGATCTGAGAGAACTCGCGCGGATAGCGATCCAGCACCGCGCTATAAGACGCGCCTCCGCGGATTTCTTCGCGAATATCGGCCATGAGGCTCTTCACGGTTTTTTTCTCGGTTTGATCGACCATCACTCCGAGCGCTTCGACCAAGGGCAGTCCTGCGACCAGCAATGTTGCCAATTGCCGGGTCATCATCGCCACGTCGGCTGTGCTGAGGGCAGGGGAGCGGCCGATTCCGGCCGAGGATTTTCCAGCTGAACCAGCTTTGGAACCAGCCGAACCAGAGCTCTGTTCCACCATATCGGTGGGGAACACGCCAACCTTTCGCAGTTTCACGCGCGCAACCTTCGGGCTCTCGGCATCGATGATGCCGGTCGCAGCTCCGCCGTCGTTCCGATAACCTTTATAGTGATAGACCGGCATCCTATTAGATCTCGACTTCCTGTTGAGTAATCCGCATTAGCTCCTCAGTCGTCGTGACCCCGTGAAACACTTTCTCCGCGCCTTCATCTTTCAACGTGATCATCCCTTTCGTCATCGCCGCTTGACGAATCGACGCCGAGTCCGCCTTGTTGCCGATGAGGCGGCGGATCTCATCGTCCAGCACGAGGAGTTCGAAAATCCCGGTTCGACCGCGATAGCCTGTTTGGGCACAGGCCGGGCATCCGACTCCCCGATAGAATGTGGGGCGCACCCTCGGCGGGACGATACCGAGCCTGATCAGTTCTTCATCTGCAGGGTGATAGGGCTGCTTGCAATCCGAACAGACTTGGCGCAGCAACCGTTGCGCTAGAACGCCTACCACTGAGGAGGCAACCAGGAACGGTTCGATGCCCATGTCGATCAACCTGGTGGCCGCGCTCGCGGCATCGTTGGTATGGAGTGTGGAGAAGACCAAATGCCCCGTGAGTGACGCATGAATGGCAATTTCGGCGGTTTCACGATCGCGGATTTCGCCGATCATGATGACATCGGGATCTTGCCTGAGAATGGACCGTAGTCCCGCTGCAAACGTCAGGTTGATCTTGGGATTCACCTGCATCTGGCCCACACCGAGCAGTTGGTATTCCACCGGATCCTCGACGGTAATGATGTTCTTGTCCGGCGCATTGATGTGCGTCAAGGCCGCATAGAGCGTCGTTGTCTTCCCACTCCCGGTCGGCCCGGTCACGAGAATGATGCCGTGCGACAACTGGATCAGTTGCAGGATGATCCCCAACCGATCTTGCGAAAACCCCATCTCCTGCAGATTCAGCAGGCGGTTTTCCTTCTCCAATAGACGCAGGACCACCCGTTCGCCATGGGAGGTTGGCAGCACCGAAACACGCAGGTCGACATCCTTACCAGCCGTCCTGATCCGGAAACGACCATCCTGTGGCAAGCGTTTCTCCGCGATGTTCAAGCTCGCCATGATTTTCAGTCGCGCGATAATACTAGCCTGCAGATGTTTCGGAGGTGTTAAGACGGGGTAGAGCACTCCATCGATGCGATACCGCACAACCAGCCCCCGTTCGAACGATTCGAAATGAATATCGCTCGCTCGTTGCCTGACCGCCTGGAAGAGCACGGAATTGACTAACCGAATGATGGGGGCTTCGTCCGTGGCATCGAGGAGATCTTGCGGTTCATCCAACTCATGAGCAATCTGGTCCAGGCTCTCACTGGCTGCAATGTCCTCCATCACTTGCTCGGCGCCTGCAGGACTCGCGGCTTCGTCATAGACACGGTTCAAACAGGCCAGGAGCGACAAGCTGCTTGTCAGCACCGATTTAATCGGGAGTCCCAGTAAAAGGCGAAGGTCGTCCAATGCAGCCGATTCCATAGGATCAGTCGTCGCGACAAGCACCGCTCCATCTTCTACCTTGAGAGGGAGCACATGGTAGCGGCGCGCGAAATGGATCGGAACCTTCTTGACCCATTCATGGTCGACCTGGCTCACATCAAGATTCGGGAGCCAGGGAAGTTCAAATTGAATGGCCAGCGCCTGGAGGAGTTGCTCTTCGGTGATCGCCCTGAGTCGGATCAGGACTTCACCGAGGCGCCCTCCCTTGGTTCCTTGAAGATTAATCGCTTCAAGCAATTTGGCTTCGGTCAAGCCGAATTTGTCTTCGAGGATCGCACCTATGAGCGGTCGACTGGAACGTTCGTTATTCATCAGCGAAGACCCAATAATGGACGGCTCATCACCGGGAGAGCCCATCGGCGCTAGCGCAAACCTGGAAAGCGTTAAAAATTAAAAGAATACTCTCTACCTGATACCCCTGACAAGGCATCTGGTCTATCTGGTCTATTTGGTTTGTCTGGTCTATCTGGTTCTTTGGTTGAACGAAACTAACCAGATAAACCAAATAGAGCAAACAAACCGGGTTGTTGACAGCAAGAAGGGGTTGTAACTAACGAGGATACAGCGGACTCAGCGGATGTCGAATGTCATGGCAGTTCGCTGATTGTTACGCAGGACGTCAAGTTTCACTGTCTTCTCACTGCGAAGCTGTTGAAAGAGTGTGAGCATCGTACCTGGGTCGCGAATGTCCACGCCATTGACCTGCTGGAGGACATCCCCGTACTTCAACCCAATTCTCTCGTAAAAGCTGGAGGGGGCAATATAGTCCAGGCGATACCCGTTCATCGCTCCATTCACCGAGTTGGGCACGGCCCTCGCCTGAGACAACAACTTGGGCAGATCGCCCACCGCTTGCTCAACTTCTCTCCGATCGAGCACCGCACGCACCGGACTCCCAGGCGCAGGAACTACAGCTGGTCCCGTTGTGGCTGGGGCAACCGGGGGCTTCTCGGTCTGCGATGCGGCGAGTTCCAGCAACTCCTGCTGATCGCCTTGACGAACGACTATTCCGTCTCGGCGGATTTCGCTGATCTCACCCACATCGGGTATCTGGTCATGCAGCTTGAAAAATAACTGGCGTTTGCTGGAGAGTTCTTCAACGATCGCCGAAACCCCTTCACGATCGCCGATCACCACCCCCAGCAGCTTGAGTTTCGACGCCAGATTTAACGGAGCACGGGCAGGCGGTGCGCTGAAGCCAGTGGCATTGACGCCAAGGGGATCCGGCGGCAGGGGAAAGAGTCCGCTCGTCCGAATGCGCTCAACTAAGACCGGCAGGGCAGCGTTTACGTCGGTCTCTCGGGCGGAGGCAGACGATGGCCCTGTCAGACCTACAGGAACAGACAAGGCTTCGGCAATCACCGCGTTCACGATGTGGGCCACGAGAAAAGCGCAACACATGACATAGGTGAATATGATGCCCCGACGTATCGTGATAGCCTTCAAGACTTGCACGGATCCCTCGTTCCATTCAGCAAGGCCATTCTAATGTGGAAAGAAGGGTCGGTGCAAGACCGCGCAGCCTGTAGACAACGCTATGTAATCAAGCCATAATTTGGCTACTTTCAACGAAACCTAAGGAGTGGATTTGTGAAAAAAGCGTTGATCACCGGAATTACCGGCCAGGATGGGTCGTATCTGGCAGAGTTTCTTCTGGGGAAGGGCTATGAAGTATATGGCATTATTCGACGATCAAGTTCGTTCAATACGGGGCGCATCGATCCTATTTATGAGGATCCGCACGTTCCGCATCGGCGACTTGAATTGGTCTATGGCGACCTCAACGATGCGAGTTCGCTGAACCATATCATCCGAAGGATCCAACCCGATGAAATTTACAACTTGGGCGCACAAAGTCACGTGCGCGTAAGTTTCGATATTCCCGAGTATACCGGTGAGATTACCGGGCTCGGCACAATCCGTCTCCTGGAAGCCATTCGGGAGTCAGGGCTGAAACCGAAGTTTTATCAGGCCTCGTCGAGCGAGATGTTTGGCAAAGTGCAGGACGTACCCCAGCGCGAAACCACACCATTCTATCCCCGCAGTCCCTATGGAGCAGCCAAGGTCTATTCCTATTGGGTGACGGTCAATTATCGAGAAGCCTACGGCCTCTTTGCCTGTAACGGCATTTTATTCAACCATGAATCGCCCCGGCGAGGCGAGACGTTCGTCACGCGCAAGATTACGAAAGCGGCGGCGCGAATCAAGTTGGGTGTCCAACAGGATTTGTTCCTGGGGAATCTCGACGCCAAGCGCGACTGGGGCTTTGCCGGCGACTACGTCGAAGCCATGTGGATGATGTTGCAGACGGAGGTTCCCACCGATTATGTCATTGCCACAGGTGAAACGCACACTGTTCAAGAAATGCTCGAGCTTGCATTCGACCGTCTACAACTGGATTGGAAGAAACATGTCAAGATCGATCCGAAGTATTATCGTCCCACCGAGGTAGACCTTCTCATCGGCGATGCAAGCAAAGCGAAGAAAGAGCTTGGCTGGCAACCGAAGGTAAAGTTCCAAGAGTTGATCGCCATGATGGTCGACGCGGATCTTGCTGCGGAGAAGGAAAAACTGGATGGCACGAGGAAGAAAGGCTGAGGTTGATTTGTCCTCATTCTGGTCTAATAAGCGCGTCGTCGTCACGGGGGGAGCCGGCTTTCTCGGTTCGTTTGTCGTGGAGCAACTCCGGGCGAAAGGCTGCCGAGACATCTTCGTCCCCCGCAGCAAAGACTACGATCTCGTGCAGATGGAAGCGGTGCAGCAACTGTACCGCGATCGAACCCCCAATATCGTCATCCATCTGGCGGCACGGGTCGGAGGGATCGGCGCGAACCAAGCCAATCCGGGAAAGTTTTTTTACGACAACCTGATGATGGGCACCCAGCTCATCGAAGTCGGGCGCCAACAGAGACTGAAGAAGTTCGTGGCGCTAGGCACCATCTGCGCCTACCCCAAGTTTGCCCCGATTCCATTTAAAGAAGACGACATCTGGAATGGCTACCCCGAAGAAACCAATGCGCCCTATGGCCTGGCGAAGAAAATGATGCTGGTCCAGTCGCAGGCCTATCGTGAACAGTATGGGTTCAATTCCATCGTGCTATTTCCGGTCAATCTCTACGGCCCTCGCGATAACTTCGACCTGGAAACGTCCCACGTCATCCCCGCCCTCATTCGCAAATGCGTGACGGCACGAGAAGCAGGCCAGGCCTCGCTCACACTGTGGGGGGACGGATCACCGACACGAGAATTTTTGTATGTGGAGGACGCCGCAGAAGGTATCCTGCTCGCCGCTGAGCACTATGAAAGCAGTCTCCCAGTAAACCTGGGGACAGGGGAAGAAGTCACGATTCGGGATCTTGCCACCATAATTGGCGCGGAAGCCGGTTTTACGGGACAGATCGCCTGGGATACCACCAAGCCCAACGGGCAGCCTCGACGGTGTTTGGATGTTAGCCGGGCTAAGCAACTCTTTGGTTTTCAAGCGCGGCATGCGCTCCGGGAAGGACTCAAGAAGACCATGCAATGGTTCGCTGCCAATCGCGACAATCTTCGACAGATCACTTTCTGAAGAAGGCTAAGGTTGAGGCTCAGCGGGATCAATTATGAACGAATCTGCCGAACCATTGGCTCAAAGACATTGAAACGTAACGAGTTCAAAACCACCTTGAATGGTCTAAGAATTGCGATCTTCATGGCATTCGTTATTATCTCTCTCAGGAAACTAGCGCATGAACGAGACCAACCCAACATCACTGATGAAAGAGAGCCATCCGGCTTCACACCGAACTTTGCCGGAGAATGAAGTTCGTGTCTTGATCCCGGAAACGCCGCTAAGGGAAATGGTGTCCAATACATCGACTGAGGTGCCAGATGGACACGAAGCCTATGAGCAAGGATCGGCGCTCAAGAATGTAGGCCTGTTCAGACATGCGGCAGAACATTTCCAGAAAGCTGCACAAGACCCCGCATATGCGCTCAAAGGTTTGGCCCAAATGGGCCTGTGCCTCAAGCAGAGCGGAAAACAAGAAGAAGCCGTCTCGGCCTTTCGTCGAGCCCTGCAAATACCCACGACATCACTCAAAGAGCAAGTGCAAATCCTTTACCTTTTAGGAAGGACATTAGAGTCTCTCGTGCGTATCCCTGAAGCGTTGGAGGCCTATCGATGGCTGCGGCGTGAAGCACCGCAATATCGTGACGTCGCCATGAGAATCGAGTCGCTCAGCACGAGGCGTCTGCACACCACCGGTCGCTGACTTCTCACCCGCCACATCATCATCGTGACCGCATCCCTTCGTACAGAGGTCTCACCGTCGGCGTCGGCTCCCATTTCAAGATAGCTAGAGAGTCTTCGACATAGTCCCGCGTCCTCATCCCGTTCAACACAGAGGTCACACCGGGGGTGCTCGCCAGTACCCACAGGGCCTTTCGTGATAATGATTCTTTTCGTCTGGTTTCCGGCAGCAGAGGATCGAGGGCCGCTGACACCATGGAGGTTTTGACACGACTTCGCTCGATGGCTTCTCGACGAAGCCCGCCTAACAGAATGAGTAACTGCGGCACATAGCGATCGCGCCAGGCCTCCCATTGCTCAGCAGCCGTTCCGGTCAGTTGCCTCGTCAGTGCCTGCATCACTTGATTGATATGAGGCGCGATCATCTGATGCTCGATCTGCTCCCAATGTTCCAGCCCCTGGATCTGAGGCCGCACGCGCGGTAGTTCAACAGCCCAGGTGAAGAAATCTGCCGGAGCCATCCCTTGACCGCTATGTTGAAGGGCCGGGGCAATGGCCTTGCGATATTCCTCTTCAAGCGCCGCAACCGTTCGGCATTGGCGATCGAAATCCACCTGGTCGCCTTCGAGAGGGAAATCCGCCAATCGAACCACACCGCTCTTGTTCGTCGGCATGGCATTGAGCGGACGATTGACCAGCACGGCGATCCCCTCTCGTTGCGCCACTTCCAACACCGTCTCATGCTGATCTACGCCGGTATTGGGCGTCACCAGCGCGCCTGTTTCATAGAGATTCATAGGGCATTGCAGCACTGCGAAGTGGTGACGGGCTACTTTCTGCGACACAGCGGCAGCTCGCGCCGCATCGCAGAGGCGAGAGAGCGACGTCGCCTCGGCATCCGATGGATCTGCCGTGATTGTATTCGACGACACCCCGTAATAGCTGATCCGCCCCGCCGCCACTTGCGACTCAAAAAATGCGAAGGCCTGTTCAATTCGGCGGTAAAAGGCATCCCGCGTCGCTACAAGATCTCCCTTTTCATGATGCGCTGCCTCGGATAGAAAGTATTCCGGGTTGTGCAGTAAACAAACATCGAGCTTAGCCAACCCAAGGCGATCCAGCGACAATGCGAGTTGATCGGCCAGAAACTCCGGGTGGATACAATGCCAGATGCCCTCGCCATATTTGACCATATCAGGGTAGGGGTGCCCGGTCTGTTCCCGTGCCTCCGCCTGTTTCAAGTTGTCTCCTTGCACATAGCCGATTTTTGAGACGACGATGACCTCTTCACGAGTCAGCTCTCTGCTCTTGATCGATTCGCTTAAGACAGAACCGACCAGACGTTCACTGTCTCCATCCATGTAATTTGTCGAAGTATCGATCAGGTTCACGCCTTCTCGCAGAGCCTTCTTGAGTGCCTCTCGATGTTCCGGCTCTCTCGTAGCGACCCGATAGGTTCCGAACCCGAGTCGGGACGTCGTCAATCCCGTGGCGCCGAACCGGCCATACCCATGTTCCATACGTCCGTCATGGCGAGACTGACTCAGGATACGCGCAATATACCTGGCCGTTCCCTCAGGACTCGCGGATCCAGGAAGCGCTGCCCCTTGCAAGAGTGTCTGTTGGATCGGCTGCGCTGTCCGTCGCGATGCTGACAGCAGTGCCTCTGTAACCTCCCGTGGGTCGGTGAGGGGACGCTGACAGGAAAAATTTCGACAGATATAGAGGGCCGCCTTTCCCTGCACCAACCCTTTGCCCGCCAACAGGGGATGGTTGGACGTTGTGCCGGTTCCATCGCTGGAGGCAATCACACGATTCGGCAAGAAGACCTCGCGCACGGCGAGCTGCAATGCCTCCAGCCCAGGATCGCCGGGCGCTCCGACAAAAGCCAATTCAATCGGCCCTTCCCCTAACAGATCCACCGCGGCAAGCGTCTTGGCAAAGGCTCTCGGATACCGTGCTATCTGACGGCCGTAGGCGCGAATCCCACCGATCGCTGCCTCGCGCAGATCCTGGCGATCATAATGAAAGGAGAGTCTGGCGAGGGCTGAAACCGCCACGGCGTTCCCACTGGGTGTCGCACCATCCGCCCCCTCACGCGCTCGGAGAATCAACGTTTCATGAGCCGTTGCGGTCGTGTAGAACCCTCCCTGGTCCTTGTCCTGGAATGAATTCACCATCCGCTCTCCCAATTGAAGCGCGGCAGTGAGATAGCGTTCCTGCCCACAGGCTTCATAGAGGTCGACTAATCCTTCCGTGAGATAGGCATAGTCCTCCAGGACTCCATCGAGATGGGCTCGGCCCTGCCGCGAGGTACGGAGCAGTGTTCCCTCGGCAGTCCGATGTACCAACAAGAGAAAGTCTGCCGCCTTCATGGCCCCGTCGATGTAGCGGCTGATTCCTAATACACGGCCTGCCTCGGCCATTGCAGAGATCAGCATGCCGTTCCAAGCCGTGATGATCTTGTCGTCGAGTCCTGGCGGAACTCGCGTTTGGCGGGCGCGATAGAGGAGGGGACGTACGCGAGAGATCGTCTCGCTCAGCTCATCGCTGGTGAGGTTCAATTCCTTGAGTACGGCCTCGATGGGGCGCAGTCGATTCGGGATATTGCGATGCTCCCAATTCCCCTGGTCGGTAATGTCGTAGCAGGCGCAGAATCGGCGGGTATCTTCGGCGTTCTGCAGGACGGCCTGGACCTCCGCCGGCGTCCAGACGAAAAACTTGCCTTCGACTCCTTCTGAGTCCGCATCCGTCGCGGAGTAAAACCCTCCGGCATTGTCGGTCATTTCCAGGAGAATATAATCGAGGACTTCCATGGTGACCTGGCGATAGGAGGCCCGCTTCGTGACTTGATAGGCTTCCAGGTAGGTCCGGGCGAGCAGGGCATTGTCGTAGAGCATCTTTTCAA
>CAMDRK010000020.1 GCA_945906715.1 Nitrospira lenta | reverse complement strand
CTCGCGCAGCCGCGACGCGCCAGAGACTGGCGATCCTGGCATGGGCATACTGCACATAGTACACGGGATTGTCGGACGACCGTTGCTTGGCCAGTTCCAAATCGAAGTCCAGATGCGAGTTAGAATCGCGCATCAAGAAAAAGAACTTGGCTGCATCGGCCCCGACTTCATCGATGACTTCCCGCATCGTAATGAACTCGCCGGCCCGCTTCGACATCTCCACCTTTTTCCCGCCGCGCAACAAATTCACCATCTGAACCAGTACGACCTGAAGACGATCTTTCGGATGCCCATAGGCCTGCACGACCGCTTGCATCCGGGGAATGTAGCCATGGTGATCCGCACCCCAAACGTCGATAAGAAGATCGTATCCGCGCTGTAACTTATCCCGGTGGTAGGCGATATCCGATGCCAGGTAGGTGTACTCGCCGTCCTGTTTCCGCACGACACGATCCTTCTCGTCGCCGAATGCCGAGGAGCGAAACCACCAGGCGCCTTCCTGCTCAAATAGGAACTGTTGCGATTTCAATTCATCCAAGACCCGTTGGACAGCCCCTGAGTTCACGAGAGAGGCCTCGCTGAACCAGGACTCGAACTCGATCCCGAAGGACTTCAGATCTTCACGAATTAATCTCAGCAATTCCTGATTGGCGAACGTTCGACAGCGCTCCTCGACCTCTGAGGCTGCTCGTCCGGATAGTTCAGGCCCAAGCTGTTGCTTCACCAGCTCGGCCACGGCAGTGATGTAGGCCCCGTGATAGCCCTCCGCCGGAAATTCGACTGGCCGATTCGACAGTTCCTCATAGCGCGCGTAGACGGAGGCTCCCAACAATTTCATCTGCCTTCCGGCATCGTTAATATAGTATTCGCTCACGACGTCATACCCGACCGCCTTGAGCATGTTCGCGACCGCCTGCCCCACCGCCGCGCCACGCCCATGTCCCACATGCAACGGGCCGGTCGGATTGGCGCTCACATACTCCACCAACACTCGACGCTGCTTCCCCAGCTCAGCCCGCCCGTAGGCCGGTCCCTCTAGCTCGATTTCCCTGAGCACTTCTTGCCAGATGGCAGGCTTGACCGTGAGGTTGAGGAATCCTGGCCTGACGATCTCAACTCGGTCAAAGAGCTGCTCTCGCAGAGAAAGGTTGTCGATGATAATTTGTGCGATATCGTGGGGCGCTCGTTGCTCGGACACCGCGAGAGACATGGCGACCGTCGAAGCTAAGTCTCCCCATTCAGGCCGTTTGGGAGTATCCAGACTCACCTGAGGCCAAACTTCCGTCTTCAGTTGGCCCTTCTTTTTGGCCCCATTGAGCGCTCCGATCAACGCGCTGGTGACCTTTTCCTGAACGACCCCGCTGGACAAGAAAATAGCTCCTAAGTCCTTACCAATGAAAGGGAAAATGAACTGGTCACTCTAGCATTACAGGATAGTCAGTGACAAGGCAGCCGGATAGGATTTTCTGCCTGCCGCTGTCTCCTCGATGCGGACTACGCACTGTGCCACAAGATCGCCCTGCTGTATCTTGAGACAAGGTTTCTCCTGACATCGGCTGACGTCGCTCCATGAACTGCAGAGACAGGGTGCGCCCCGCACCACAGCAACATGGGCGCCTTGAGGAGCCCAGCGATCGGGATCAGTCGGCCCAAATAGTGCCACCGTATGCACTCCCATGAGCGCTGCCAGATGAGTGATGCCGGAATCCTGACCGACAAAGAGGCGTGCCTGGACTAATACCCCTGCGACGCTCAGAAGATCGAGTCCCTTCAAGACGATCGGTGGATCCCCACATAGTTGGAGAAGCCGATCGACCGGCTCCTGATCTGCAGGCCCTTCAAGAAGCACAGGGATCGCCCCGGACATCTGAACCGCAGCCACGACTGACGCGAGTGTCTCAGAGGCCACACACTTATGGATACTCCCACTCCCAGGATGGATGACGACTATAGACTGTTCGGTTGAGTAACCTGCCGCTTCAAGACAGACTCGCCCGAGACGGAAAAGCGGTTCCGTTACCGTCAACAGAATAGCTCCTGCATCGTCAGACGGCGCCTCATTGATCGCTTCAAGAAACCGGTCACGTTGATGTTTCGCCCGAATCGTAGCCGAAAATGGAGACCTCGCGATCACCTCACGGGCACCGACTGCCTTGAGCGTTTCACTTAGTTTGCCATCGAGATCCTCTGTCCAAGCAACGGCAAGGTCGCAATCCTCCAGCCAGGCCCGTACCTGACCCGTAACCAAGTCTGCACCGGCGAACAGATCTGCACAATTTCGTCCCTGCACAGATGTCCAAGCGTCAACGATCCGGCAGGCAAGGAGCAACTTTGCAATCTGCTCCTCTGCACAGAGCACCAGCCGATGGCCTGGGAAGCGGGTCCGCAAACGAACCATGGCCGGGACTGCCAAGAGCACATCGCCAAGGCCGCCTGGATGGATCATTACGATTGTCTTGCGCATGGTGGGCAGGACCATTACTCTGATGGAGGGATCCGGGGCAGCAGAGACCGCGCCGCTTCAAGATCCGCCATTGTATTTACGTTGTAAAAAGAATGCCCGGAAGGATCGATGGTGCGCAAGTCCGCCTCGGTGACATGGCCTACTCGGAGTGACGATTGCGACACAATCTCTTGGATCTTGAGCTGCCTTGCTCGAATCATCTGTTCCAAGGCAGGCACACATCGTTTACTGAACAACGCATGCATCGGATGTAACCGTCCGTCGAGTTTCGCTATTACAATATCGGCAGTGGCTCTTCGACTCGTGAACTGGGCAATGACCGCCTGATTGAGAAATGGCATGTCGCAAGCGGCTACGAATATATAGGGCGTCGTTGCCTGCATGAGCCCGCTGTACAGCCCTCCGAGGCTGCCGCAATCAGGCACCAGATCCCGCACCACACGGGCATCGATGCGAAGGGGAGGGCTGTCCTGCGCAATGACGACCAACACCTCCTGAAAGATTGACTGAAGCACCTCCAGCCCTCGTTCGAGGAGGGTCTGTTCCCCCACGGCGAGATACCGTTTGTCTTCACCCATCCTGCGGCTTTTCCCACCGGCAAGAAGAACGCCGCTCACTTCGATCTCCATCATTCCTCAATACAGACGGCTAAAAAGAAAGAGGGGGTGGGTCACCCCACCCCCTCTTGATGCTTCAGACTCTTTCCGTTCAAACAAGCCTTAGAGGGTCGTCTTTCCCTTCCGCTTGTTCGATCGTCTGGTCAAGACCCAACCTTCCAGCAGGACCACACCAAACGCAATCACAATCGGATAGATATAGGCTTCGCGGGGTGTCGGAGGCTCCAGGAATGTATAGTAGAAAGCCGAGACGGCCATCTTCCTCCCTGCGTCGCCATTATGTCCGTCCCAGGCAAAGAACACCGTGGGAATGTATTGCCCCATTTCAAAGAAGGTATCTTCATCGTAATCCTGATCCTTCTTGTTGCCCAAGGGCCGCTGAATGATCACCGTCCATCGGCCATTTTTCCACTCAGAGAAAAGTAATTTGCTGCTCTCTTCGTAGTTGTCCCGCTGTTCAAAATCCTTATCCCATCCCGTACCCTTGAAGGCGCGGAGCGACCCATCGGCTTCCCATTTCATGATGTCGACCGGGAACTGCTCGTTGCTGCCGAACAGATACCGCGGCTTAATCGGTGCGGGAAGATCCTTCCACTTCACGGCAGTTTCCATGGCGACCGCATCGTTGTAAACCGTGTAGTTATTCTGACGAAAGGCAATGGAACCCTCTTCCCCGGTCTTCGGATCCTGCTCCTTAACATCGATATTAACTTGGGTCGGCCCCCAGGGCAGTTTCCCTTCGGCTACGCTCTTCGTCCGGTCATCCCACTGGAACATAAACGCGATGTGCTTGTCGTTGTAGAGCGATTTCATCCAGATATCGTCGATCCGATTCACGAAGTTTCTGGGCTTGTGGGTGATCTGACCGCCCATCGCGATAATCCGTCTGGCCCGCTTCTGCCACAGTTCGTGTTCTGGATCTGCCGGAATCTCTCCTCCTTCGAGCACCACCCCTGAGGACAACACAAAGTTCACCTTTGGCTTGTCTGTCAATTGATCGATCGAGAGGGGCGTCCCATCTGCTTCACGCTCACAGAGTGAGTTCACAAAGTTCGCAATATGCCAGCGCTCTTCGACAGTGGTATTGTCGGCGAACGAGGGCATCGGAGTGCCGTTGACTCCGGTCGAAAACGTCCGGAAGATGTTCTTGACGTTATAGGGATCTTGCCGGCTGCCTCTGAAATTCCAACACTTGTGCCAGTTGGCAGGCTGTATTGAGAAGCCCCAATCGTCTTTGAGATTGAACGCATTGCCGTCACCACGGCCATCAGCGCCGTGACACTCAACGCACTTCTTCTCGACTATTAGCTCTGCTCCCTTTTTCAAGCTCTCTTCTGTCGCAGGGATCGGCTTTAGGTCGCCCAACTGCAATATGGTCTGGCTCTCTGACTGCTTGTCCGTAAACTTTCGATCTTTCACCAGTTGGGTGGTGACGAATGACAGCACTTGCAGCCGTTGCTCTTCCGTCAGAATACCTTCCCATGAAGGCATGGCGGAACCAGGCAGACCATGCGTCACTGTCTCAAACAGATCGTTTTGGCCTGCGACGGGCTTCTTGGCATCGAACAACGGCAACTCACCGCTGGCCGTATGCCGGATTTTGAATGTTCCCTGGTTGAAATTGCGGGGGCGTGGCCAGAGACGATCGGCACCCGGCCCATCACCAGCGCCATCGACTCCGTGACACCAGACACATTTGGTGAAGTAGACCCGCTTTCCTGCTTCGATCATGTCCGCGGAAGGCTCAGGCGATAAATCGCCCTTCTTAAATCCCGCAGGAAGTGCAGCATCTGCGGCAAAGGCCAATCCTGCTGTGATCCCGGAGGCCAGGATAATTCCAAAGGCAGTCGTGAGGACTACTCCAGCCTTCAGACCTAACAAATTCTTCATCGCTTCCCTCATGTCGTCAATCCAGGTTGACTGTAAATTGAGTGAACTCTAGTCCCAGGTCCTGGGGTAATACCCCGTATGCCAGTATTCAAACAGGACGACTTTCCAGATTTCGTCCACAGTCAGGTGCTGCTCCCAAGGTGGCATCACGGATGCCCAGGGGAATCCTTCGTTCGGTAAGCCAATCCCTCCCTTGGATACGCGCCAGAAGATGAACGTTTCTTGCAATTGTGCAATCGTACCCGGATCGGTGAAGTTCGCCGGAATTGGATTGAACGCAAAAGCATGGAGACCGCGTCCGTTTAAGTTATCGCCATGGCAGAAGTGGCAATTCTGATAGAAAATCTCTCCGCCTTCACGCACATACTTGAGGTACCCTTGAGCATCCTTATCCCAGGGGTTAGCATTCGGCTTCATCAAGCGGCCCATCCCCTGTTCCACAGTCATCGCGTTGCTATAATCCTGATCGTACTTTCCTTCAAGATTGGTCCGATAGGGATTCTGTGAGGTCTGCAGCGTATAAGTTTTCCCATGCACCTTGGTGCTGGCCGGCGGGGCAGGGTGCACCGTCCGTAACTCGATCGGCTCCTCTGATTTTGGGACCATCGAGTTGTATGAGAACCCACCGATCAAGATCGGAAGAATAACCAGATACGCGTAACGCAACAGCCTTTTCCCTCCGGTCTTGGCATCCAAGACATTCATGATCGGCTGCTTGAACTTATTCCAATCTTCTTCGTTCGCAGACACCCACATAAAGATGGCCACGAGAGAAACTGTCCCATACATGGCGCGGACACTGAACGGAATTGGCGGATAGATGCGAAACTTCAAATAGAGAAGAATGAATGCCCAAAAAAGAATCCCCTGCCAAAATCGTGGGAAGACCATTCCCATGGCCGCCATCATATAGCTGAGCCCTGTAAAGCCCGCCACGAATAGCGTGAGTTCTGCGATCACTTGGACCGGCATATACCCTTCGATCAGGCGCACAGTATTTGACGGAACGATACCCACCACCATTCCGGCAAGCAGAACTATTCCAGCTGCTCCAATAAGCGCTGCGACTAACATTAATGCTTTCATCGGTGAACTCCGTTTACTCGATAAAAGAAATAGATAACCAAGATTATGAAATCTTCGGTGGCGGCGAACCTGTCTTCACTTGCGACAGATAGTCGACGATCTTTTTGATCGCTCCCGCGCTCAACTTCTGGCCAAATATTTTTGGCATCGTATTGTCCGGGAACGGCTTCACCACATAGGCACTGGGTGTAACGATCGATTCCATGATGTAGTCCGGAACGGTCTTTGCCGATCCCTTGTAGTCTTTATCCTTCATGCGAAGCAGAGCGTTCGTGCCCTCCTCAAGCGCAGGACCGATCGTTCCCTTCGCCCCTGGAATGCCGGGGATCGTATGGCAAGCCACGCACTGGGCTTTTTGAAAAATCACATCTACCGTCTCGGTGCCGTCTGCCATCAGATCACTCCCGCCTGCTGGCTTATCTTCCTGCTGCTTAGGCCGGTCAGCCTCGGGAATGAACTTCTCATAAGACTTAACGATCTCTTCGAATGTCGGAGCATCAACCCCTTCACGTAGATACAACCAGGTATCCACGGCAGCCAATTCAGGAAGGCTTAACGAGATCGGTGGCTTGTGAATAGACGGCATCGGACTTTCTTTATCGTTACTGCCCTTTACACCGTAGCCTACAACGACATAACAGCTTGGACAGGCATGGGACTCTGCAATATATTCTTGACCATTTTCAGCAGTCCCAGCACCAGGGAACGCTTCTTTTTGGGCATAGTCTCTGCCCGCTGCCTTCCCCTTGCTATATTTGGGATCCTCTAATCGCTCCTTGCCTGCTCGAGCTGGAAGACCTACCAAATTGGGCGCGCGTTCACCCAGCATTCCCGCATGGAACGCATGACAGAGTGGACATTGGCCTTTACCGACTGCCCCTTGCTCTTTATTCTTTCCAATTCCACCGAAAATGATTTTCTCACCTTCATCGGCAAGTTGCTGGGCAGACATAGAAGCAAAGTCCAATTTCACTTCTGCAGGAGGGAATCCACCTTCGACCTGCGGTAACCAATTCCCATACCCCGATAGACCTGCAGCAACAAAAAACATGAACCCACCAATTTTGAACAATGCCGCATGATTGGGGAAATAGATCCCCATCATAAAGCAGGTTGTGGTGATGAGCACTAAGGAAACAGGAAGCATCCGGTTCGCTTCGTAGAAGCTCCCTTTATAGTGCGCAATCGCCAGCATCAGCAACAATGCGGAAATTGTGCCGATAAAGACCTTGAACAATGCGCGCTTTTTCGCAGCGCCATCTTTGACGGATACCACTGAATAGACAAAGAGACAGGCGAGAAGCGCGAATAGCGGCCACCCTATCGATAGAGCTTCCTTTACTAAGTCGCCCACGGATGTACCCCCCCTGAAGTTCTGGTAGGTGGGAGTCATGATTTCATGCCTCCACTTCCCCAACCAAAATCCTAAAGATAATTAGTGGCCCCCGGCCGGCTGCGGTGCGGCACCCGGAACCCCTGCTTTCGCTTCAACAGGCGCTTTCTTCAGCCCGAGGCTTCCCAGCCAGAAGACGAATAGAATACTCACCCAGAAGAACAGCACATTGAATGAAATCATATTCGCCGCGAAACCCACTGTATGCGTATAGGCCCACGGCGAGTTATCACGCATGATCTCATTGACATGCCAGAATAATCGAACCGAAGAGCGGATATATCCCATCAGACCCATCATCCAGGTAAAGGCAGTGGCAAGCATGATCAACGCATATTGCGATCGAACCGATATCTTGCCCCACTCAATGGCCCCCATCTGTTTGGCGCCCTTCATCATGGCGGTGTTCAGCGCAAACATGAAGAAGAGACAGGATAGTGTGGTGGCAACTTGAGGCACTGACAGACCTACCCGCACGTTTGCCGGGATGTAATACCCGTAGATCGCCAGCCATATGATGTTCACATAGGCGCACCCAAAGAAGATGCCCATAAAGATGTTGCCGAATTTCGACCAGGATACAGTCGAGACTTTATTGCCTCGCATATACCAGACGAAACTAAGAATAGTGGTGGTAATAATGACGTTAATTCCACCATTCTTGGCCGACATGACTCCATAGTTTCCCAACACCGGATGCTGCTGGCCTCCCATCGCCTTGAGCTCAGCCGGAGTCATGACGATCGTGTGGGGGGTAATGAAGACCAGATAACCGCAGCAGAGAACGAATACGAGATACTTGATGTACCGTTGATACTTCTCCGCACCGCGCATACGGCCAAGCGCCTGCCAGAGATAATAGTTCGTGCTCAAGAAGAGAATGCCGATCATGGTGGCTTGAATAATAAAGAGCCAGGCCAGAAGGCCGCCCATGAGCGTAATGCCCATCTGTTGGCGATAGGCGTACACCTCGCGCATCAGCCAGTAGCCGGCAAATGGCAAGGGAATCAAGAAGGCCACGCCGAGCGCCATGGCGATGTAACCCATCCAATCGTAGTGCGCGCGATCCTCATCTGTCTTGGAGGCCAAGAACTTATAGGCCGCATAGGCCGCGACGACACCGCCGCCGAATGCCATATTCCCTAAAATGCGATGCACGTTGAGCGGGTTCCAGAGGGCGGTATGGATGACGTGCCAGATGTTTCCCAGGAACCGGCCCTGCTCATCCACGCCGGCCGGCGACATCATGAAGCCGATCCAGGAATTCGCCAGGAACATCAGCAACGTACCGATCACGTTCAGGATCACGGACATGCTCAAGTGAATCCACTTGAGGAACCCTTCCTTCATCTTGTCCCAACCGTAATAATAGATGTAGAGGGTTCCGCTCTCCGCCACAAACATCAAGGCGTAGATATGCATCACCGGGCGGAAGATACCGGATAAATAACCGAAAAATGCCGGATAGAGCGTCAGGAATGTAAAGATCAAAATACCGCCTAGGATAGCAGTCAATGAATAGGCCGTCAGACTGATCTTGATAAAATCATAGGCGAGCTGGTCATACCGCTTGGCCATCGCCTTGTCCTTCGTCACTACCCCCATAAACTCGATGACCATACAGAAGATCGGAACTGCGAGCACGAAACTTCCGTAGTAGAGGTGCTGTTGGTTTGCAAACCAGAGCAACACGCGGCTCTCGAAGTTGTACCGCGGATAGTCCCGAGGGCCATCGACAGTCTTTGGAGCGGGGGCGCCGATCGCAATACCCTCTGTCTTATAATAGACATCTCGCCCCTTTTCGACTTTCGCCTCACCATCCTTCTTCACCGCATCGGGCGCATCGGCGCCCATGGCCAGTGACGGAAGCGATACGGCGATGGGGAGCAGGAGAAGGCCAACCATCGCGCAAAGCGCCATGATTGAGAATAACTTCTTCCCGGCTACACGTCCCATGAAATACCTCCTTGATGCATTCTGAAGAAAATCACGTTCTATTTACTGCACACATAAGCCAGAATCAGAGCAGCCGCACTACCGGGCGCTAGTTCCGGAATAGATACCAGAAATCGAGTCCCTGCGAATCCATCAAAAAGTGGTCTACTGCTAAAAAGTAACTAATGCACACCACCAGCGACACCACCACGTAGACGATTGTCATGCCCATCGCACTTCCTCCCTCAGACTTCGTGGACGTTCTAAAAATCCCAGCGCCGCAGTGGCCCCGGTTAGCAGGGGCACTGAATTCCAGCGAACCAATAAAAAAACCACAGACCTGCCGCACAGGTGATGTAGAAAATCATCTTGCCGATTCTGACTTTTAACTCGCTATCCGGTGTTGCCGTAGCCATTACGTCTCCCTCTCTCCTGATACAAACGAAAAGCCCAGAATCAGCTCAGCGACTTTCTTGACACACAGATACCCGTGTGTTATTCAAAATTCCTTACCGCACACGAAAAATCAGGGGAAATTCGATGAAACGAAAATCAAAAGTGTTCGACATTATAGTTTTGGTCGGTATGGTTGTCAATATACTTTTGGCTGTCTTTCTTATTCTCTACTACTTTGATTTCTTGTGAGTTTCCACGGTATTTCCAGTCAGGTTCTTTCTGGCTTTTCACCGGAAACTGCACAGCGAAAGCCGATCGTCTCATCGCGAAAGTCCGCGACCATCTTGCTCCGGCTGGTGATGCGAATATCGGCTCCCGTGGTCGCATAACCACCTCCGCGAAGCACCCGATATACTCCGTGATCCGGGCTCGGTGGATTCTGTTCAGGGGCTTCCGTAAAATAGCGTTCTCCATACCAGTCGGCCACCCACTCCATCACATTGCCCGCCCCATCCATGACGCCGTACGGGCTCTTATCGGTCTGAACTGTACCGACAACTGCGGAGACCTCATGACCATCCTGCACCCTGGCCCAATTCGCTCCGTTGGGCTGCTCCACATTACCCCATGGCCATAGCCGTCCATCTGATCCTCGCATGGCCTTTTCCCACTCTGCTTCAGTCGGTAGCCGCTTCCCTTTCCAATGGCAATAGGTCTCGGCATCCTCCCATGACACGTAGACCACCGGCTGATTGATGCTGAGCATCTTGCTCATGTTCTTGGCGTAGCGAGCAGGAGGACCGGATTTGCGATGTCCGGTCACGTCGACAAATTGCTGATACTGATGATTCGTCACTTCGTAGCGATCAATCGCAAACGTATCCAGCAGCACCGTGCGCTGCGGCCGTTCATCGAGCCCTCCTTCATTCGTTCCACGGATGAAGGGACCCGCCGGGATTGAAACCATTTCTTCCTTGACCGGCTCTTCACGAGAAACCTGAGAGGGGTCGATCGTCGCCGTTGGGACGGAATTAGTGGAGTCAGTAGAAGAGCCTTCAAACGGGGTCAGCGGGGAACCACGCAGTATTCCCATGATAGGAATCGCTGCAAAAGCGAGGATGGCAAGAAGAAACAGAACCTTGAATTTGGTTTCGAGCATGTCAGTTATGGCGCAGCGGGACTGTCGCTCGCCTCCACACCATCGCTCGCACAGCGAAACCCGATCGTAATATCCGTTCGCCAGGCTTTCGCAGCAAATCGTTTGGATAGCCGGGCGTTATGCTCGGTTTCTCGCCACGACCCTCCGCGCACGACTTTCAAATCGGCACGTTCCGGCCCCTTTGGATCACGATAGGGCGCTTTTTGGTAGTAATGCTCGTCGTACGAGTCTGCCACCCATTCCGCGACGTTCCCAGTCATGTCATAGATTCCGTAAGGGCTCCGGCCTGGCTCGAAGGACCCGGGAGGCGCAAGGTACCGATATCCATCTTCACTTCCATCTAAATTGGCGTTGGCGCGACCAGTTTTCATGGTATCGCCCCACGCATATTTCCGTTTTCCCTCACCACGGCCAGCCTTTTCCCATTCCGCTTCCGTGGGGAGGCGCTTTCCCGCCCATTTACAATAGGCCGCCGCCTCGTCCCATGACATGCTCATCGCCGCAAACTCGGGTTGCAGCAACTTGGACTGATCGTCCTCAAACACCTCGATCTTCGGCAGCGGACGCTTGGTCATCTTGGCGAACCGGGCATATTCCTCTTGCGACACTTCTTTCCTGTCGAGATAGAACGCGCTTAAAAACACCTGCCGCTCCGGCACCTCGTCCGGATCGCCGTCCTTGCTCCCCATGATGAACGGGCCTTCGGGAACCTGCACCATATCTCGCCCTTCATCGCCTATCTTCGTTTTATACATAGAATAATCCAGCGATGGCATGCTGCTCGGCGCAGGTCGAGCCTCGGTCGTAATCGACGAGACCAGCGCCTTCATCTGCTTCGACTTGTAAGACTCATAGAGCAGCAAGCTAATCATCAAGAGGAACGACCCAAAGACAAACGCGATCGCACCGATGAGTACTCCCCTCTTTTCCATCACGACGTTAGGTTCCTCCGATTACAGCCTTCTTCTTTGCCGCCCGCATATCCAACAACATCGAAATCTGCACGCCGAGAAATCCACCCATAGCGGCGCCGGCCCCCGCGCCCACAGATATTCTCTCTGTGCCGGCAATGAGCCAGGCAAGCGCCCCGCCCAAGAGCGTCCCTACCAAAATACTCGCCAGAAAACGCCGCCCTCCCATAAACCCGATGACTCCGCCGAGCGCCAACCCCGCCCCACTCGCCAGCGGCATGATACCGCCACCCATAATGACCCCGATGAGAGTCCCTACGGTCCCCATCACGGCCACGCCAAACAGGATATCCAGCACCTTCTTCAAGGGCGAAGCCTGATTCGCGTCCGACTCAGCCATGATTGCAACGGTCCTTTTCTCGGCAGGATGCTCGAACCAGTGGTTTGCCTGGTTCATCTGGTTTGTTTGGTTGATTTGGTTTATCTGGTTAATTTCGTTCAACCAAAAACCAAACAAACAAGACAAACTAAACAAACGAAAACAACCAGCCGATTTTCACGCTTCACGTTTCACGAATAACAGGGGCAACTATTTAACGTCCTGCGCTTGCGACTATCGAGCCGAAATCGATTTCTACTCCGGACGCGGCGATGATCGATATCCCCCAGGCTTTGGCGGCCGGCTCATGTTTATGAATCCGTTTGAAATCTTCGTAGACGTTCACACGTTCTTCAAACCACTGACCAACCGCTTTCGTGCCGCTTTGCATCACGATCTCCGAACCGCTGAACATACCGCCTTCGGTCAATGTGCCCTCGGGCTTGCTCACACTCCAGACATACTTCGTAAACACAGGAATAAACATCAGATCTGTATCCAATGAAGCATAGATCGCCGCAATCGGCTCAGTGTCCGACGTCGCTTTTTGCAGGCGCCAACGCCAGGTGAGGACCGGAAAGGCCTTCGGATCCCAATCGATCTTCTTTTTCTTGATCCGTTGCCCCGCATCCTTCACCGCAAGAAAGCTCACACCATTCTCTGTCTGAATCTTGTAGGCATCCCGCCCCTTGGATTGGCTTCGTTGATTCTCATGTTCCCAATTCAATGGAAATCCTTCCGCATCTTTCCCCTGAAAATCCTCCAGAACCAAGGTTTGGCTTTGGGCTTTCACTGCACCACCCATCGCAAACACTCCACAGACCACCAGTCCAACCGCGAAATATCTCCAGATCATAGCCCCTCGCTTCATACTCCTACCCCTTTTAATTTTAGGCCTCTTGCGACGACGACGGCGCCAGCACCCGGGGATCTTCTTTGGCCAACTCTTCTCCCATCGCAGACGACTGGTTATGCTGGCACATCCAGAATAGGGCGAGCACCGCGCCCCAGAACACCATCATATTGAGCGTCACCATCTTCGCAGCGAACGCAAAGTCCGGTGTAAAGGCCCAGGGAGAAACATCTGCCATCAACTCGCTCACATGCCACGCCAACCGTCCGGAGGAACGGATATAGCCCATGAGACCCATGACCCACGTAAATGCCGCAGCCAATCCAAATAAACCCGCCATACCCCTGAGGGAAATCTTTCCCCACTGGACTGGCCCGTGGAGGAGCGCCCCCTTGAGCATCATGCGATTGATGATCACACCGGCTACAAGGACCGTCAACGTGGTTGCCGCCTGCGGCGACGACAGCCCAACACGGAGCTTCGCCGGCAAATAGTACCCATACACGGAGAGCCAGATAATGTTAAGCGCCCCCAAGAAGAACAGAGCACCGATGAGGATGTTCCCTTTCGTGACCCAGGGCACAACCATCGTTCGATTGGCGCGACGGTAATACAAAAAACTCATGGTGGTCACGAGAATCATGATGTTGACCGCGCCGTTCTTTGCCGACATCACTCCATAGTTGCCGACCACGGGATGCGACGCTCCGCCCATCGCCTTCACTTCACTGGCCGACATAAAGACGGTGTGCGGCGTCAGCCAGACAAACAGGGCCACCATAAATACCGAGAGCAGCACTTGGTAATAGGGTTGATACCGTTCCCCTCCCTTAAGGCGCGCCATGCTCTGCCAGAGGTAAAAGTTTACGCCAAGGAAGAGGACGCCGATCAAGATAGCCTGCACGACGAAGAGCCAGGTGAGCAGTCCGCCCATCATCGTCACACCCATACTCTGACTGAAGGAATAGACCGATCGCATCAACCAGTAACCGGCAAAAGGCATCGGTAACAATGCGATGACCGTGACAAATAAAAAGATATGCCCGACCCAATCGAAGTAGGCGCTCTCTTTTTCCGACTTACTGGTAAAGAATCGATAGCAAGCATAAGCCATCACCACTGCGCCACCGGACATAATGTTTGCCAGGAAGCGATGGACATTTAATGGATTCCACAGAGCCGAATGGAGCAGATGCCATCCGTTCCCCAAAAACTGCCCTTTTGCATCGACGCCCGCTGGCGCCATCATGAAGGCCGACCAGGCGTTTGCTAAGAGCAGCAATGATGTCCCGAACAGATTGCTCAGCAGGCCGATCGATGCGTGAGCCCACTTCGAAGCCGGCTCAGTCAGCCGGTTCCAGCTATAGTAATAGGTGATGAGCAACAGCGACTCTCCGAGAAACACGAAGGCATAGACCGGCATAAAAGTTTTGAACGTCCCGCCCATATACCTCATGAAGCTGGGATAGAAATAGAGAAAGATCCCCAGCATGATACTCCCAACCACAGCCGTGACCGACAGGGCAAGGAGGGCGACTTTTGCCAAATCACGCGCGAGGCCGTCATAGCGAAGTGCGAGTTCAGGCTTTCTGCTGCTGAGCCCAAGAAACTCCAGCAACACACAAAAAATCGGCAATGCGAGAACAAACCCTCCGAAGTAGGTGTGTAGTTGCGTAACAAACCACACGACCAACCGGCTGTCGAACGACCCGACCCGCGAGTAGACCGTCTCCTCAGGAGAAGGCGCCGGCGGCCCATCGGGGATCCCTGGCGTCTTGAAATACAGATCTGTGGCGTCCTCGGCAAAGGATTGGCTCTGAAGCCCCCAGCCAATCCCCAAAGCCGCGAGAACAACCAGCAGCAGGACAGAAGACCCGATGACTTTGTACGCGCTTTTCTTCGTAACCATATTCTTCACAGGATAGCCGAGCGAGACTGGCGGAACGGGCGAGGCAGACGACGGTTCGAGGTCCGAAGTTCGAGGTTTTCGGAACTTCGAACCCTGAACTTCGAACTTCGGATCGCGCCCTTCTCGCATGTCTCGCGCCTCACGCGCCACTCGTTGACTTGCCAAGAATTCCCATGACGAAGGGACATCGGAGCAAGGCACTCGACATCGTCTGTCCTTGTTGTTCTTCTACTTACCGGCGAAATCCGAGATAGTAACAATACAACGCCATCATGCCTGTCACAAATCCGCCCACGGCCATGGCATAGGCAGTGGGCATCCCCGGCTGTTTCAAGAGGAAAATCACACATCCTGCAGCCACAAGATAGTACGTCGCGGCAAAGGAGAGTCCGGGCCACCACCAGTACTTGAGCAATTCTCCCGCCTTCGTCTGCAGCATCCCCTGGCTCCACGAGGCCTGTGAACGCAGCCCGCCAAAATAGGCACAAAGCGCGACCCCTCCCCCCCACACAGCCACAGAAGACAATTGGACCAGGGCTGCGATCTGGCTCGCCTCGACAAAGTGCCCGAACGACGCGCCCAGGGCACCGACG